>JBECKW010000330.1:0-18348 GCA_040235505.1 Desulfobacterales bacterium | reverse complement strand
ACCGCGCCCATGGCTTAACAAGGTTTTCTTGCTGCGGTAATAACAGTAATCGCATTTCAGGTTGCAAGCTGCTCCAACAGGTTTCATAACAGCATGGAAGGAACGCGTAACTCCCGAGCGGTGTTCGTCCCGACCTGCAGCAATATACGTCTCCACCGCTTCCTCTGAAATACCCATGCGAACGGCAGCCTCGGCCAGTTCATGACTATTCGCGGAATAACCGGACAGCGATTCTGCCTCAACTGGGGGAGGTGCCGGATGGTACCCGGAACTCAGGCCGAGCCATGTTTCCAGTTGAAGCTGCCGGCCACGATCTGCACTGTTTGGGCCCTGCATTTGTGAGGATACATTCTCGTCCTGCAGTGCTTTGTGCAGTATTTCATAACTTTCGATCCATGCCCCGAGTTGTCTGGTGGTTGGTCCGTCTTCGGTCTTGCTTCGTTTCAGCGCCGACTTCACCATTCGGTTCATTAATAGGAGCTGGGCTTTTATATACTCTGTGCAACGCTGGCGGCATCGCTCGGTAGCCTGGCCAAGCAGCATCAAGACTGGAACCAGCGCGAGCGACATGAAACCTTCGGTGGGAACCGGGGGTGCGGTCGACGTTTCAGAAAAAAGCTCCCGGCGAAGCATCTCGAAGACATCATTGCCCCACAATTGCTTGTCCAGGGCAATTTCTTTTCGTCTTTGTTCGAGAGCTGTGCGGAAGTTTATATCCGTAACCTGAAAGCCTTTGGTCAGCTGCAAAAAGCCGTCTCTCGAGCCTTCTACAATACAGTTTTGCAGCCAGGTTCGGCCTGAAGCCATGTGACTGGCAAGAACGATGTGCTGGACATTGTCCGGAAAGAAAGGATCCAGGGGAACTGTCGTGCACGCAAGAGGCTTCCCCCTCTCTTGAAGCGAGCATCGCAAATCGGCCAATGCGGGACAATGCCCCCGAGACTCATAGTCGAATCCCTGCGTCGTGATGAGGTAATCAAAAGTTGCCCTTCCCTGCGCGTGCGGGTCAGGGCGATACAAAAGCGTATTCGCGAGTTCGGCATAGGATCGGCTTTGGGCATCGTCTACACAGTAAGTAAGAGGCCCAAAGACAAGTCGCATGCCGGGCTCCAGACGTCGGACTCGCCGGATCGCCAGACTACCGACGAAGACCTCCTGATGCCGAAAAAGCTCCGGAATAGACAACTGCGGGACGGAATTGCAGCATTTCCCGCAAGCGGAACACCGAAACGAAAAAGAATCCGGGTATTCAGGAGACGATTTGGCCACTGCCTTCGCCTAGTCCGCGCGCGGCACCACATCATATCTCGCCGGCATTACACCGCCAATCTTCTTCATGTATGCCTGCCACTCCTCGATCATTTTCTTGAGTCGCGCAGGATCCTGGGAAGCCAGGTTATTGAGCTCCCCCTTGTCGGCGTTGGTATTGTATAGTTGCCAGTATCCAGGACCAAAAGGCTGTTGCACCAACACCGCTTTCCATGGGCCATCCTGCAGGAACCCCTCTCCGTCGTATTCGTCCGCCACAGGTGTTGTGTGCAACGGGCCATCCTTCTTTCCCTCGAGGACCTCGAGCATCGACAGGCCGGACATGGGATAAACGTCCCGACCTTTGTAGAGAACCATGCCGGCGTTTTTATTCACGCCCGTGGAAGTATCGATCGAGGCCGGCGCCGGTTGACCGGGCTGAGCGACCCCCGCCAAGTCAAGTAAGGTCGGAGCCATGTCGGTAATGTACGCATAGGTATCCAGCATCGGAAGCTCTTTTACCTGGCCGGGCAGATGCACGATCATCGGCACAGAGATTCCACCTTCCGTTGTAAACATCTTGAACAAGCGGAAAGGCGCCGCACTGACTTCGGCCCAGCGCAGGCCGTACTGCACCCAGGAACCGCTCTTTCCCAGATTGTCAAAGCTGTTATCGTTACCTCTGGCACCGCCGGGAAATCCGCCGCCACCACCACCAGGCGGTGGGCCTTGGGTTCCGAGCCGAGGCGAAGCTTCGGCGCCGTTATCCGAGTGGAAGACGATAAACGTGTTGTTGTACTCCCCAATGTCTTTCAGGTGCTGAATCAGCAGGCCGATGTTATAATCGAGATTCTCTACCATCCCGGCGTAGATTTCCATATACCGTGCTTCTACTTTTTGCTGCTCTGGCGTCAGTTCGCTCCAGCGGGGGTATTCTTTCGAGGGAACCCCGGGGTTTGCCTTGAAATTTGCAGGAATGATCCCCAACTGCTTCATGCGCTTCAGGCGTCTTTCGCGGATCACCTCATAGCCAACATCATATTTGCCTCGATACTTGCTCAGATATGGCTCAGGAACCTGCAGCGGCCAATGCGGCGAGGTATAAGTGACAAAAGCCAGGAACGGTTTGCCGTCCCCCTTGTTCATGTCGATATCCTGGATAATCTGCTGAGTATAAAAATCCTCGTCGTAAAACGGTGTTCCGTCTCCGCCAGGCTGCCCCGGTTGACCGGGCTGCACATATTTGCCGTTGTGAGCCCAATTTTTGGAGTCTTTTGCCTCATGCCCGAAGTGATCCTTCACAAATCCGTTGAGCGCTACGTAGGACTGCTCAAACCCCCAGGCATCGGGTGACTGCCCCTTGGCGATGTCCAGACCCAGGTGCCACTTCCCGGAGATATACGTGTGGTAGCCGGCGTCCTGCAGCAACTGCGCTACGCATAGGGCGTGACCGTTCAAATAACCCTCGTAACCCGGCAGGCCCTTGCGTTCATCGCGGGGTGTTCCCATCGACCCCTCGCCAACCAGGTGATGGTCAGCACCGGAATACATCATGGAGCGCGTAACTGCACTGACGGGCGAAGTATGAAAGTTCGTCAATATGCGCCCGTTTTTTACCAGCTGATCCAGGTTGGGTGTATTGATTTCGCTGCCAAATGCACCGATATCCGAGTAGCCCAGGTCATCGGCAACAATGTAGAGGATATTGGGGGATTTTACTTGCTTGACAGGAGCCTTGGGCGTTTCGGCAGCGGATGAGGAGAGCGAGCTAAACCCCGCCATTGCCGCGATGCCGGAAGAGACGACAGTCATGCGGACCAGCTGAGAAAAAACAGTACTACCTGGCTTATTCATAATTATCCTCCGGATGATCTTGTATTCGTAGCATTATTGCAGCCCCTGTAGCAGATAGCAAGGACAAATGGTTACCGGGCATTATCCCCTCCCCACTGCCACCAGAACCAGCGATCAGGATTGAAGGAGACCTTCAATCTTTCCTGTCGCAGGCTAACCTTTGTCTATCTGGACCGTTTCGACTAGAACACGTGCGGTCCCTTTTTTATAAAACCCGAGTTTCTTGGCGGCCCCGGCACTCAGATCGATCAGACGATCTTTATGGAACGGCCCCCGGTCATTCACCCGGACGATGATGGTCCGGTCGTTTTCAAGATTCGTGACCCGCACGAAGGTGGGGAGCGGAAGAAGCTTGTGGGCAGCGGTGAGCTTTTCCGGGGAAAACGCCTCCCCGTTGGCTGTCATGTGTCCCCCCTTGCGGGAATAGGTTTCATACCCGTACCAGCTGGCGATGCCTTTTTCGCGGTAGCTGTTTGCCGCCGCCACCGACATGGGTTCATAGTGTTTCCCGTTGACCACATACGGCGAAGTTTTTACGAGGCCCCGCCGAATCGCCTCCTTGGGGGGCAGTCCGTCAATGGTTTCCACGTCACTGTTGGTAAGCGGCCAGTCCAGGGGCGCCTTTACCACATCGAAGGTAAAACCTCCCACCACATAAACCACCTTCCCGGCCGTTTTGGTCACCTTGTATGTGGTCTTGACCACGCCGCTGGTCAACGTGTAGGCGGTCTTTACAACGAAACAGCCCGGGAAAAGCAGACTGCCGAGCAGCAGAAAAAGCAGAACAAAAAGCCCTGCATGTTGTTTGACAGGCGAGGTGGTGGTGGTTTTCAACATGCGCGGCATGGCGCTCCCATGAGTTGTCAAGGCATGTTCTTCGGAAATCATCGGGTCATTTTGGCATGTGCCATTCCCCGATTTTCAGGTAGAGAGCCACATCTTGAAGATTGCCTTTTTCATGTCAAACTCTTGGAAATAAATCAAGAATTTCTTGACCCATTCCTCTGCATCCCTTATGCTTACTCATACCAAACACTGAAGTGCCAATTCCGTCCCAACCCCAATCGATGCCATAACGCCGCAATGCTTGAAATGGCGGCTCGCAGTTTATAGAGACGCACGCAGGTTTGCGCGATACAATTTCAAACATATGGAGGAACTTATGAATCTCATTCAAAAGTTGATGGGAAGACGACAGTTTCTGATGGCCGCCGGTTTGGCGTCCACCTGTGCACTGACCTGCCGAAGACTCGCCGGGTTTCAAGCGCACGGCGAGGTGGCCACCGCCCAGGCGGCAACCGAAGGTATCAAGGCGGCGGGCAACCGGTGCCCGCATCTGTTGTCACCGCTCAGGATCCGGAACAGGATGCTGAAAAACAGAATCCTGCATACCGTTTCCCCCAATTACCTGATGCAGGGGCCTGAGAATTATCCCACCGATGCGTGGCGGAACCATTACTCGAACATGGCCAAAAACGCGGCCATCGTTTCGGTCAGCACCTCTTTCGGAGAATATCCGAAAACATATCCTGAAAAGGGCGCGTCCAATTACGGCTGGTCGCGAATTTCCAACGATAAGTGGGAGGACATCCCGCCGGTCCACAATTATGTGGATCGAATGATTGAAGATATCCATTGCGGGGGTGCCCTGGCCATGTTCGCCGGCAATACCGGCGGCGGAGGCGGAGGCGGCATGCCCGGTGGCGGAGCCGGCGGTGCGCCCCAGGGGGGACCCGGCGGCCAGAGCGCTGCGCCCGGCGGGACGGGAGAAGCGCCGGCGGGTATGCCCGGCGGTGGGGAAGGAAGCCGGGGCGAGATGCCGGCGATGGGGGGCGGGCCCATGGGCCGGTCCAGCCAGAGTGTTGAGGACGTCGTTGCGGACGCAAAGGAGGCTGCGAACAATGGGTATGATGTGTACAAGATGGACAGCCCCAGCCTCGAAGCCGCCGAAGCCATTCGGAATCAAACGGATCTTATTATCATGGCATCCCTTCGAATCGGCGGGGGCATGGGCGGGGGCGGCGGGAAGAACTCCCCGGGAATCACCAATGTGAATCAACCGAGCGCCGATGATATCGAGCAGGCCGTCGAACAGGCCAAAAAGCTGGAGGGTGTGGCCGACTTCGTGTGGATTCGGGACGGTCGCCACGAGCACCCCAACAGCTGGATCCAGGACAAGGACAGACCGTTCAACCTCGCCTATGCCGAAGCCATTAAAAAGGCGGGTGTAAAGATCCTCACATGCCCCAGTGCCGGATTCCACAATCCGGTTCAGAATGACGCATTCATCGTCAGCGGCAAAACCGACATGGTCGGCATGACGACCCCCTTTTTCGCCGATGCGGACTTTATTCGAAAGGTATCGGCGGGCAGGGTTGACGATATTCTGCCATGCCTTCAGTGTCATGACTGTCACGGCATCAGCATGACCACCGGCCCCTATTACGCCACCTGCTCCGTAAACCCCAAATGGGTGGCGCCGGTGTATCAACTCTCCGGCATTCACCCGCCCATGGAAAAAAAGAAGGTTGCCGTGATCGGCGGCGGGCCGGCAGGCATGAAGGCGGCCCTGGTGGCGGCCGAACGGGGGCATGCGGTGACCCTGTACGAGAAGGATTCGGCCCTGGGCGGGCTGCTTAAGTTCTCGGACTTCAGCCAATGGCGGTGGAATCACAAGGACTTCAAAGATTACCTGATCTATCAGGTGGGAAAGGCCGGAATCGAGGTGAAGCTCGGCGCGGCGGCGACGCCGGAGATGATCAAGGCCGGCGGCTACGATACGGTCCTGGTGGCCACCGGTGCTGAGGTGATTAAGTCCAGGATGAAAGGGGCGGACGCCGCCAATGTTTTCAATATCCTCACCTGCTACAGCAACAAGAAGGCCCTGGGGAAAAACGTGGTGATGATCGGCGCCGGAAAATTCGGTACCGAGGCCGCCATCTGTATTGCAAAGGACGGGCATAAGATAACGGTGCTGACAAGCTCGAAAGAACTGGTGGAGCCGGAATTTGTGGGCGCCCACAACATGGCCAACCAGCAAGGCATCTATAGAAACCATCCCAACTTCAGCTACGCGCTTCAGGCCACGGTGAAAAGCATCACCGGCGGGAAGGTGGTCTATACCGATGCAAAAGGAGCCGAGCACGCCGTCCAGGCCGACAGCATCGTGATCTATTCCGGTCTCAAGCCCCGAATGGACGAGGCCGAGAAGTTCGTCGGCGCGGCGGACGAGGTCCTGATGCTGGGCGACTGCACCGGCCAGAACGGCACGATTCAAAAGACCATCCGCAGTGCATTCTACGTGGCATCGCTGGTGTGAGGGTAGAGGGCGAAGAGCGGAAGGACCGAAGAGCGGAGGAGCGGAAGGGGCGAAGAGCGGAAGTTGAGAAGATTAGAAGATCAGAAGAGATGAGGGCGAGATGAAACGCATAGGGCATGGGGCATGGGGCATGGAGCATAGGGTTAAGAACGGAAAGTTAAAGGGTCGCATCCTAAGTCTCTCTTCTTGAAACCACTTCAAGTCGCTGGTTGAAGCCTTTGCGCAGCAGGCACAAGATGTCCAATTTCATCTTGACAACCTATTGTAATACCGTCATATAAGTTCTCCGCCCGATAAGACCCGAGCAGTGTAATGGGTTTGCCGACCAGGCAACCAGGCGTGAAGAAAAGGGAGTAATTGTGCGTATGAATATGGGTAACTTGGATGCACAAGACAATGAGACGCTCAAGGCCATTTTCAGCCGCAAGAGCGTTCGTTCCTATACGGATGCCGGCGTTCCGAAGGAGCAGTTGACGCTTCTTGCCAGAGCAGGTATGGCCGCGCCGACGGCGGTGGATAAACGTCCGTGGGAGTTTATCATTATCACCGACAGCGCCTGCCTGAAGGCATTGGCGGAAGCGCTGCCCTACGCCAAGATGGTGGAAAAAGCGGCGGCGGCGATTGTGGTTGCCGGAGATTTAAACCGACAGTTCGGCGGAATGGATGCCTCCTATTGGATACAGGACTGTTCCGCCGCTACGGAGAATATCCTTTTGGCGGCTGAATCCATGGGGCTGGGGGGTGTCTGGACAGGGGTATTCCCGGAACCGGACAGGATTGCTTCGGTTCGAAGAATTTTAGGAATCCCCGAGGATGTCGTGCCCTTGAACGTGATTCCCATCGGCGTCCCAAGCGGGAAAGAACACCCGAAGGATAAATTCGATCCCCACCTGATCCATAAAAATAAGTGGTAATGACAAAGTAATTGAGATCCATTCGGTTCATGACGCCGGGTGCTAAACCAAAGGAGAAAAAATGAAAAAGATGGCGATACTGCTTGTAATGGGCCTCTTCTTTCTGGTTACTGTCAATGTCACATATGCCGAGGATGCGGTAATCAAGCTTCCGGATCCGCAGACCGAAGGCGGCATGCCGCTTATGAAAGCGCTGAAGCTCAGGAAAAGTACAAGGGGCAACTTCGGACCGGATACGAAGCTGTCCATGCAGCAGATTTCCAACCTGCTCTGGGCTGCGGATGGGGTCAATCGGGAGAACGGATATCGTACCGCTCCGTCGGCGGCCAACTGGCAGAATATCGATATCTACGTTATGACCGCAGACGGCCTCTATCTCTATGATGCAAAAAACAATGTGTTAAAGGTCCTTGGCAATAAAGATGTGCGATCCGCAAGCGGTGGCCAGGAATTTGTAAATGACGCACCTGTAAACCTCATTTACATAGCAGATTATTCACATGCCGCCTATCGCGGCAACAAGGATGTAGCGGAAACCTGGTCCTATGCAAACACTGGATTCATCGCCCAGAATGTATATCTTTTCTGCGCATCGGAAGGACTTGCCTGTATCGTACGCGCCAATGCCGATAAAGATTTAATCAGAAAAACCCTTAACCTGCGACCGGACCAGCATTTTATTCTGGCGCAGACGATCGCACATTTTAAGTAGCGGAAGAGGGGGGTACAAAATATACCTGGACGTATGTCCGTCTTAGGCTTGGTCGATGTTTATGCTGAAAAAGTTATAAGGAGGAATAAGTGGTGAAATATTTAATTGTAGGGATTTAAGGTGAACATGAAAATAATGATATTCACTACGGGTGGGACTATCGATAAGATATATTTTGATCAAAAGTCAGAATATCATGTGGGTGATCCACAAGCGAAAGGCGTTTTGGAAAAAGCAAATGTTGTAGTGGATTATGAGGTTGAATCCATCTTGAAAAAGGACAGTCTGGATTTGACAGACTCTGACCGTGAACTCATAAGGTCAAAAGTGGAATCGACGGCTTTTGATAGAATCATTGTGACGCATGGGACTGACACAATGATAAAAACAGCGAAAGAGCTCGAGTCAGTTAAGGGGAAGACAATTGTAATGACAGGATCTATGTATCCCGCCCAGTTTAAGGACAGCGACGCTATTTTTAATATTGCCAGCGCAATTACAGCCGTCCAAATTCTTGAGCCAGGTGTTTATATCGCCATGAACGGGCGAATTTTCAATCCACGCAGTTCCCGGAAAAACGTGGAACTGAATAGATTTGAAGAGATAGTCATATAGCACTGTACTCGGAAGGCTGTGGGATATGCCTCGCTATTTGCCGCTCGTTAGTTTTATGTGAAGCGCCCCTTAATAGCGGAGTTTTTCATGAAAAAATATCATGCTATAAAATAATATATGATGGAGCTTTATCTGAAGGGTTCATGCGTGAATATATTTTTACATTTGATTTAAGTTCGAACTCAATTTGGGTAAGCCGGCGTAGAGAAAAATAATTTCAATCATCTTAAATGTAAATGAGTCAAGGGAAGACTTGACGCTTTAAATTAGCCCCAAAATATGAAAATTACAGATCTTATCAATGAACAGGGTGTGGTTGGAACCCTTGCTGAGTGGCATCATGCTGAATGGTCGAATCTAAACCCGGGACAAAGTGTTCAAAAAAGAATAGAGAAGATGCAGGCATATTTGGCTGGTCACACCATCCCAAAAATGTTTGTGTGTAAAGATGATGAGATTCTCCTGGGTTCGGCGGCTATTGTCTCGAATGACATGGATACGAGAATGGATCTATCTCCATGGTTGGCAAGTGTATATGTTAACCCGGAATATAGAAAGAAAGGTATCGGTACAGAGTTAGTTAAGCACGTTACAGAATATGCACGTTCGGCCGGTTTTAAAAATCTCTATTTATTCACACCAGACCAGGAAAAATTTTATCGAGGTCTCGGCTGGCTTTCCATCTCTAAAGAGATCTACCGAGAGCAATCTGTAACAGTCATGCAAATCAAGCTGCTTGGATAGAAAAGGTTTTGAAACGGCTTCTAATGCTCTGCTGGCAGAGAACCAAAAAGCTGCGCCGCTGATTCCACCGTTTAGCGCGCCAAAATAGACATGAATGTTCGGAGTGCAGAAATTGAAGAGGTACCGATGATCGCGAGGCTAAGTGGAGACCTTGGCTACTCAAATGATGAGAAAATCATCAATCGCGGAAATAATAAGATAGCCTTCTAAAAAATTGGCTGCCACAGGCAGGGTTTGAATGTGATTGACCATCCCGTACTTACCAACGATAGGGATACTTTCCCGTATCATGTGGTAAAAGTTTGTAAAAAGCATCTACCTGTAACCACATCTATTGTAAAATATGAACAGGCAGAATGTTAACCTCAAGCTTTTACGGGAGGGTCTGACAATGAAAGGTTATTACAGAAAATTTGTGGACAAAGTGGTTCACCCGAACCTGGAGAAAAAGCTGTCCCTGGGGCGTCGTTCGGGTTCTGATCGCCGAAAAAACGAAAGCGACCGGAGAATCAAGACCAATACGCTCTTTTTTGTCGGCGAAAACGATTGCCGGATGGGCAATGACCGGCGACAGACAGGTGTTTATGAACCCCGACAGAAATGGTTTAAAATCAACAGGAGTCAAAGTCGGCATTTTGTGCAAGCCGTGTAAGGTGTAAAGCCCTTTCGACTTTCCGATTCCGTATGGTGTCGTTCAGGATTGTTATTGTTCGGTAGTTCTTTTAATTGCCTTCGGCATCTGGCTTCCAATTGCCATTTCACACCCGTTCCAGGGTGAACGATCCTGTGGCACCGGGCGTGGAGCATCTGCCTTCCGGGAAATCATAAAAATAGGAGGGGCCGATATAAATCGTTCACTGGTTGTCGGTGATTTTGTGTGTGACCGATGCGCTCGGGCTTGCCAAAATCTATCTCAACTATCCTAAATTTCGACAGAACGTCTTTCTTTGCAAGACACCACAAGTTTTGGCACCCCCTAAATTCCTGGGATAGCCAGAAGATAGTTGCTTATTACCTCCTGTCAGCCGCCCTACATAAAATTCTTGACCCCTAACCCCACTTAACCTATTCTCAAATTAATAAAAAACTTATTTTTCGAACCCATCCAACTGAAATAGCTGAGAATTTTCCGCCATGTCTGCTGTGGCGATGACAATTCACAGAAAAAGCACCATGGAGGCCGTTTGTCCTTCTGGGTGAACTCTATCGTCGGAATGTTTTTAATGTCGTAGTATTGTATCTGATTTCAGCAAGGCTAATCCTAAAGCAATTGACGTCATTTTCCTGATGTTGCACCTGCAGTCATAGACAGGAACCTCTTGGACGTTTCTGGAACTCAGCAGGTTCCTGACCGCACCTTTCAAAACAGAAGGGAAAAAAACACCCATGGGTGGCTGACCGGGAAGTTTGCAGCGAAAAGTTGACAAAGGAAATGCCTGACGTTTAGGAATTGCGCCGATTTTAGGTTTCAATTCGACATAACAGAAAGGAGCGAGTCCCATGACCGGTACATTTAGCGAACAAGATAAAAAACACGAAGTTTCCCGTAGAAGCTTTCTGCAGGGAGCCGTCGTGGCGGCGGTTGCCGCCGGCGGCATCGCCCAGACTGCCCGAATGGCCGGGGGCGCCAATGTCAAGACCGCCCACGCCGCCGAGAAGTCGGTTGATGTATGCGTGATCGGCGGCGCCGGCGCCGGGCTGATATCCGCCATCAGTGCTGTGGAGGCCGGCGCTGAAAGGGTCGTGATTCTCGAAAAGATGAAGGTCACCGGCGGCACCACCGTGGGTATCGGGGGCCTGTTCGGAATCGAAAGCCCAGTTCAAAAGCGCCTGGGAATCCACGATACGGCGGACGACTGCTACCGGTACCACATGGACATGACCAATTGGTACTGTGACGCCAAACTGGTCCGCAACTGGCTTACCGCCTCCGGGGAGATGATCAGGTGGCTTGAGGAAAAGGGAGTCGAGTTCGACAATGTCATCAGTTTCACCGGTGACGATCTGGTCAGGGCCTATCATATCACCCAGGGCAGCACCGGTTCGAACATCGTGAAGGCGCTGGTGGAAAGATGTCATGAACTCGGAGTGGAGATTCAAACCGACACCCGCGTGACCAAGCTTCTCACCGACAGGGAAGGAGCGGTCGTGGGGGTTCAGGCGACCCAGGGAGAGAAAAAGATCGAGATTCCCGCCAGGGCGGTTATCATCGCCACGGGCTCCATCTCCAGCAACGACAAACTGAAAGCTCGTTTTTACCCGGGACAGGACATGTCAAACGTCCACATCATGGCTGCATTACCCCACAACACCGGCGACGGCCTGATCATGGCCGAAGAGATTGGCGCCGCATCCACTCATATCTCCACCCTCTATATCGGCCCCCACGGCCACGGCTGGAACGAGCAAACCGGCGTGCTGGTACGCCGTCCGCACCTGATCAAGGTCAACCGAAACGGGGAACGTTTTGTGGATGAATCCATGAGCGTAAACAAGAACTGGGGCTGGATGCTCAGCATGGCGGTGGACCGGCAACCCGGAAAAATCTGCTATGCCCTCATGGACGAGTCGATGCTACGGGGATTCCAGAAGAACAAGAAACTCTACGCCCCCTATGAGGCGATGGCCGTCCGAAAAGGCGACACCGACGAGACCGCATGGCTGGATACCATTGACAAGGATATTGAGTCTGAAGCAAAGCTGGACAGGATTAAAATCGCCGACAACTGGAAGGATATTGCAGCATATATCGATTGCGACCCGGCAACCCTCGAAGCCACGATCTCCCAGTACAATTACTACTGCGACCGGAAATACGACAACGAGTTTTTAAAGGATACGAGATACCTCGTCCCCCTCACCACGCCGCCCTTCTACGCCTTGAAATCGTTCTCGGGTATCGATACCTGCATCGGGGGACTCCGCGCCAACCACCGTCTGGAAGTAATGGACAAGAAGATACGGCCCATCCAGGGCCTTTATGCTGCGGGGGTCGTTGTCGGGAACTGGGCGGGGCTCGGATACGGGTGGTTCGGTTCGGAGATGAGTTTCACCGCCTTCTCCGGCCACACCGCCGGCACCCATGCCGCGGCCTATGCGCTTAAAAAAGCATAATCCATGAATCCGTAGGTTGGCTTTTATCTTCCTCAGCCGTGGAAAGTTCTCGAACTATTATGTCACCCCTTTGCAGGGGCTTACGTTGGGCATGGCAATGACCCTGGGACGTGTCCTTGGTAAAGAGCTTACCGATGATCGGCATTGGCTGCACCGGCAATCAAACCTCACAGTCAGCCGGCGAGTCATCGGCTGACAGGGAACTGCAGCTCAGAATCTTGTCTGGATGGAGGAAGCGGAGAAGGATCAGACGGGGAACCTCTACATCCGTGAGACAGCCAGAATATATTTGCCGTCTGGCCTGACCGGTTTTTAAAAAACCTCACGATGCCTCTATCCAATAACATTATAACTATCATTTATTATAACGACATATTGATTTTTATTGACTTGTTGGCAGGCTTATAATATTTATTCAATTAAAAACACTCACCTCTATATATCGGTAGATTTTGCGCCATAAGGTGAGGCCTCATGTGTTGAACTTTTTTCGGTGCAAGGGGTCGTTTCTGCTGATGCTGAAATCTCAAACCTCTCCCCAAATAATAGAAGCGGTATCCGACCTTCTGTTGAAGCATACAAAAAGGCCGTGTAGGGCTTTTTGTATTTGAGCCTCGACCTTCAATGGGAAAGGACTCTTAGGAACTGCCGCAACTCTGGCTACAGGGGACCCAAATGCCGGCATATCAGGCCGTTATTACGGTGGCATGTATCCCGGCGTCATACTGACTGAAGATACTCGACCGCCGGTTTGGTAAATCTTGAGTCAGGTGAGTTCGTTTGGGGTGGGGAATATGGCGCCCGGGGAAATCCGATAAAACCGGCCGTGGCCGCCGATGCCATATCGGCTGAACCTTTATTAAAAGATCTGCTCTATGATGAAGAGCCCATGGAGGCTGAATCAAGTAATCTAAAAAAACTGGAATTAAAGCGCTGTTAAGAAACAACGGCTTAATTGAAATTTGTCGATAGCACGACGGATGTTATTGTTGAAACTTTTAAAATTAAGGGGGTCAATTATGAAACGGGCATCGTGTATTCTTATTCTACTTGTTTTTGCCGTATGTTTTACGTCTAATTCATCATATGCAGCAAACGGATTTACTGGAAACATAAATTTACTTATCGGCCAAAAAAGTCTCGATGAGGACGACTGGAAACCTCTTGATTCACAGGCTGAGTTTGGGGTCGATTTTGATTTTGGAATGACAACCTGGCCGGTTTATATCGATATCGCATATCTTCCATCAAGTGATGATAAAGAAATTTCAGGTTATTTTAACGACTTAGGTGATGTCTATGGAAAACTTGAACTATCGACAACTGAGTTAAGATTGGGGGCCAAATATATCTGGACTTCTGCTTCAACGATGCGCCTATACGTTGCGGGTGGCTTGTCAAGTATTAAAGCTAAAATAGAAGCATCTGCTTATGGCAATAGCGCTTCAGAGGATGACTCCGCTATTGGTTTTTATATTACCGGGGGTATTTATTGGACGTTGCTTGAGCATCTAAACATAGGGGGTGAAATTGGATACTCGAAAGCGACTGTAAATTTTTATGGCTATGATGCTGAAGCAGGCGGTGCACATGCTTTATTGCTTGTGGGGTACCACTTTTAATCCCGTGAATTCGCGATAATCATAAGTGGCCAAACGGTTTTTTATATTCATTATAGAAGAATACACACTCGGACGATATCAGCTAAAATATATAATGGGAGGAAAATATTATGATAAAAAGAGTCATTCTTGCTGCCGGTTTAATATTTGCCATCTTTTTATCAGGTTGTGCGACGGTCCCCATGGCCCCGCTCGAGCAGGACACGGCGCTGAAAAAATTCTCGCAGCCTCTACCGGACAAAGCTAACTTGTACATTTATAGATCCAGCAGTTTTGGCTCAGCGCTCACAAAAAAGCTTTATATAGATGATGAGTTGTTGGGAGAAACAGCGCCCAAAACATATTTTTTCAAAGAAATAGAGCCGGGGGAGCATAAAATTGCCACACAATCTGAGTTCGGTGACAACTCCATAACATTTCAGGCAGAATCTGGAAGGAATTACTTCTGTGAACAATATATCAAATTGGGCGTGTTTGTGGGCGGCGCCAATTTAAAAATGGTCTCCGAAGAAGAAGGTATGAAGCAAGTTATGAAGTGTGGATTGGCGAAATAAAGTGAGGTGATTACATGCAATAGGGTCGCCCATTGATGGCCAGATCAAAAAAAACAGCTTTCCATTGAAAAAACATGCTGTTTTTCTTTGGCACTTCAAGGGCATCCACCCGATGCCCATGTTAACGGGGCTGTTAATACGGCGACCAAAGTTCGGCAACACGGTTTATCCGACGAGACGTGCAGGGGGGTCCCTGATGTTCCTTTCTTGTGGATGAGAGTAATTTATTGTGATGGGATGAAAAAAGCTCCAAGCCATCTCAACATATTAAGAATTCGTAAACGACACCCGCTCCACGTGGCTTTCGCTAACGGCCGCCAGCGCAACAGATACGGGAGATTTGGACAATGTACTTACCGCTTCGACATCGATGCACGATCAGACTCGGGCAGTTGATCCACCTGACTTTCCCTGCACTAATTTTCGCAACATTGCCCGGTTGTTTCTTTGTTACAGATAAAATTGCGGATATCGCTGAGGGTGAACCCAGGAAGTCCACAATCTTTGCCCTATCGGTCACTGACAACAACTACGAAATTACACGAAAGTATGAGACGTTACGGATCTCGAGGGGTGATTTGCCAACGGGTTGTGATAGCGCACGTTTCTTTCTCAATGACTCGGCTAACGAACTCGAGATCGGACACCATCAGAAGGCAAACTGGGTGACGGAGGATCGCCCCCCGCTTCCCGATGACAGGTATCCACCCTGTACACTCCTGTTGTCCTATGGCTCCTTTTCCGAGCCGCAACCGGTAGAGGGTTTGGTGATTACCAATACCTCCGCTTTCTTCAGGACAAGCAAGTGCAAACAACCGCATCCGGCCGCATGGGTTCTATCGCCTGCAACGTTTGCTGCAGATGTCTGGTTGAATTTGGCAGCTGTTTATACTGTGCCTGTCTGGGTGCTCCCTGCAATAGTGTGGGCAAGGCACAATAACAAAACCAGGGAAAAGGCGACGGCGGCATCTCCTCCTCCAATCGTCGCCTGCTTGACCACCATAGAGGAGGAGATAGGCGGCATCGATCAGCCATTCAGCCATTTCGAGTGGGATCCTACCAGAGAAAACGCCTATGTTCTTGAACCGGTGAACGAGGTATTCAGTGGCGATAACCCCGTAGCCATTGATACCCGGGTGAGGCTCCGCAACGGCCGTGTTGCATTCCGTGATGAATTTGGAACCATATGGACGGACGCGGATGTTGAGTGTGGCCTGCAGTCCGGCAATGTTGCCGCGACCCGTGTGACTCTCAGCAAATGAGGCAGATGCTGAGAATGGAGGAGGCGTCCATCCATCCAAACCATATTGTACTTTTCAGAGGCAATATGGACCATTTTATTATTTTTCGCGATTGCTCAGGAGGCCCCGATGAAGATTTATCGTCTTCTCGTCATTACTGTTCTGATAGCGTTTGAGGCAAGCACGCATTCTTTAGCTGCCGAAAAATCAGCTGACAACACCCTTAAAATGAAAAATTACGGTATGAGTGCAGCGGTGGCCATGGTTCCTTTTTATGGAGGCGCATCCGGAGCAGCCACACCGATTTCAGAGACAAATTACCCTGACACATTCGATACCGGTATTGGAACACGCCTCGAAATCTTTTATGACCGGACACCCGCATGGAGATATTGCCTTGGGGGTGTGTACAACAAATGGAAAGGAAAATTTTTTCAGGGAGGAGAGTTCCCCGAAGGAGTACAATTTGGTGACTTTCGCATGACCGGTATTTATATCGGCGTGAAGTATCGATTCCATCAAGGATCACCCTGGCGCCCTTACCTCATGGGCAACTTCGGATTGGTGAGCCTCTCTGCGATTAATGTGACAGCCGACGACACCGAGATACCATACTGGAAGAAAACTTACCGGGATTACCTCGATATGGGAGTGGGAATCGAGTATGGCCTGACCGACAACGTAGCAGTGTTCCTGGATTATCGTTTGGAACTGGCTGGCAAACCCGACAGCATCAATTTCCCGATAGCTGAAGCTACCGGTTCATCCTCTTTTCCAATTACGTTTGGGATCAATTTCAACTTTTAAATAAGACGGGCCTGATAATACCCTTCCCTTTCATGCGATTTTCACGACATACCAAACGACATGGCGGGCTTGGCATATCTGCTCTTATCTACCGGACACGCGTCTAAAACGATTCAGTTGCATCAGGCAGCACGAAGCTCCCGCATCATGTCTGCAGGGCTTTGCCCGAAGTAGCGCTTGAATTCACGGCTGAACTGGGAAGAGCTTTCATACCCCACCTGGTCGGCCGCGAGGTAAGCCCTCATCTTCTCCTGGGCCATCAAATCCCTGGCCTTGGTCAGACGGACCTTTTTCAGGTACTGCATGGGAGAATCCGATGTGATTTCCTTAAAGGCCCGATGAAACGCTGACGCGCTCATGCGGGCCGTGCTGGCCAATTGCTCCACATCGAGCTTCTCCGAATAGTTTCTCTTCATAATATTCAACGCACGGGCCACTTGTGAAAAGGCCCCGCTATGCATCGCCAGTGAATAGAGGACCGGGGCCTGGGTACCGCAAAGAACCCGATATAGAATTTCCCGAACCAGGCCGGGGCCTAAAATTTGGGCTTCCGTATCCGACTGCAGGCACTTGACCAGTCGCGTGGTGGCATCCGCCATTTCCTCATCCATGACGGCCGGACCGATCCCGCGGGGAAGGCCCTTTTCACCGATGCTGCCGAGTTCTGAATGGAGCCCCAACCGGCCGATCAGATCATGCAACTGCCCCAAATCGATATCGATGTGGAGACCCAGCAAAGGCTCCTCAGGGGTTGCAAAGGTCTCGCATTCAAAGGGCATGGTGACCATGGTGACCAGGTAATTGTTGGTGTCGTATTGAAACTTCCGGCCACCCAGGTAGCCGATTTTGTGACCCTGGGCAACGATGCAGATACCGGGATCATAGACCATCGGTCTTCGGGCAATATGTTTTGTCTCTTTAAATAAAAGCACCCCGTCGAGCCGGGATTCAGAAGCGCCGGAATCGGCCATCGGCAAACTTTTCAGTAGTTCAGCTATCTGTGACATTCGGAAAACCTCCTTTTTCATTCTTCATCTTTAGACAACATTTTTGGCCAGAATACAACAGTAATTATCCAATTAAGCAGAAACAGGCAAACATTTGAGAGGATCGGGTATTCCCGATCGGCCGCCCGGGGACTAATATCAATCCAAAATGATCAACGAAACAAACCAGGGAGGTTTTTAAAGAAAGGAAAGACACCATGGAAATTAAACGAAACGGAACACAGGCATCTGTAAAAGGACCGGCTGACTGGTTTACCGGGACCGTACGAATTGATCCCCTGTTTCTCAAGGCGGACGATCCGGCCCGCGCGACCGGCGATAGCGTCACCTTTGAACCGGGCGCCCGGACAGCCTGGCACGCCCATCCCCTGGGACAGACTCTGATTGTAACGGCCGGATGCGGCCGGGTTCAGCGTGAAGGCGGGCCGATCGAGGAAATCCGTCCCGGTGATGTGGTCTGGTTTCCGCCGGGCGAGAAACACTGGCACGGAGCATCTCCCACCACGTCCATGACCCACATCGCCATTCAGGAAACACTCGAAGGTAAATCTGCCGACTGGATGGAAAAGGTCAGTGATGAACAATACGGCAATTAGC
>JBECKW010000286.1:0-24693 GCA_040235505.1 Desulfobacterales bacterium | reverse complement strand
CCCATAGACTGCGCCATAAAGCTTGTGTTGTAATTCGCATAGAGCATGGAGTCCGCGCCAAGGTCGTACTCAAAGCCGATCTTGTAATCCGGCTTCGCGTCGTAATTTTGCGGCTGGCTGCTGGAGGGAGTTACCGGTTGGCCGGGCTGGGAAACCTCAATCTGATAGTTGCTCAGCTCATCCCAATTCAAACGATAGCCGGCGTTCAGGCGGAAAGTGTCGCTAAGGGGATAGGTAATATTGGCATAGACGGACTTCTGCTTCTCATTATTCTGATTTTCCCGATATTTCCCGGTATATGCATCATTAAGATATTCATTCATTCCCTGATAATCTTCGGACTTGTAATAGGTAGCACCAACGATCCACTGGAAGAAGAAATCCGAAGCTGACACCATGCGCATTTCAAGACTCTTCTCATTGTTCCACATGTCCGTTTTGTCCTCAAAAGTCACACCGGACATCGGGTCCGTCACGGCCTGATCCTGGGTTCCGTCGCGCTTTGAATAGGAGGGGATGACGGTGAGGCTGGCGAAACCCATGTCCCAATCCATATTCAAGGTAAACCGCTTGTTTTTAATATTCTGGGGTGACCCGATTTCCGATGTACTGGTCCAGGGGTCACTCACATCGCTCTGCTTTACAAATGCGGTCACGTTGGAGCTGAAATTGCCGTAACCGCCCTCCTTTGAATACTCACCTGTCGCGACAAAAGAGAGCTGTTCACTAGGCTTGAACAACACCTTGATACGTCCTGATTTGTTATCCTGGTCACCACCGCCGTTTGATATGTAGCCGTCATGCTTGATGGCGGAAAATGCCGCGCGCAATGCCAGGGTACTGGATATGGGGACATTCACGCTGCCTTCACCGTGGATGAGGCCATAATTTCCACCCTCCAGCGTACCTGTAACCGCAAACTTATCGAGTTTGGGATTGGCTGATACGATATTCACGATGCCGCCGGGGGTATTGCTGGAATACATGGTGCTCTGAGGTCCATAGAGCACCTCCACGCGATCGATGTCATAAAGGGCCGAGCCCTGGTCCTTCCTGTTGGAAAAAACGCCGTCCACGTTGATGGCCACGGTGGGCGCCGACATGGATTGATTATGAAAGGTCCCTGACGTGTCGGACATCCCGCGGAGTGTGACCCTCAGGCCGTCGGGATACTTCTGGATAACCGCATCGGGGATATCCTCGAGCAATGTTGTCAGGCTGGTTTTTCCCAGCGTCTTCATTTCATCAGCATTGATCGTCTCCATGGCGATGGGGACCTTCTGCTGATTTTCCGATCTTTTCTCAGCCGTTACCGTGATCTCTTCAAGGGTGAATTCGTCGCTTTTCGATTCCTTCTTCTTCGATTCCTGGGTGGTCGATTCCTGGGTGGTTGATTCCTGGGCTGACAATGCCGAAAAGCTTCCAAGAATGAAAATAAATCCAACGATTAACGATAGCAAAATAATTATCGGCCGTTTACTCATACTCCCCCCTCCTCTCTTCTTATCTAAGGTTTATTTATGACTGCACCGGCCAACTGGGCGTTGGTCATCTGATAATTATTCAGGGTATGAGCTATGGATTTCTAATTTAATATAAACACTGGGCAAATATGGCTTTGCCAGAATTCATGGCTCGCTTCTTCCCCCAAGATCTTGGGCTCAGCGGGAGCCGTATCGCCCATGGCGTTAAATTTCAAATGGATTATGATTTAAAATTCGTAATTAATTTTTTGTTCAGTATATTATACGCTGTTTGGCTATTTTAAGCCGGGCACAGTGATACAAAGCCGCAGAAATTCGGAACTTAATTATAATTTGTTGATTTTAATAAGAAAAACAATGGGCTCTTATTTTTTAACAAAAATTATCATAAAATCAAAAAATTTGTCAAGTTAAAATCGCTTTCAAAATCGCTTTACAATGGGAAAGGATCCAACTTTAATTTACTCCCTAAAAAAACAGAAAATAAATAGAAAGAAAGACGATGATCAGGGTTTTGCTGCGGAAGCGATTTCAGCCCACCCCGGGAACGTGTTGGAATCGATGCCGAAGATCCGGGTGCCGATCAGGTAGAATACGAGGGTGATCACCACGATCCCCGCCAGGTTGATGAAAAATCCGATCCGGGCCATTTCTTTTATCTGCAGGCGCCGGCTTCCGAAGATAATGGCGTTGGGGGGCGTTGCCACCGGCATCATGAAAGCCTGGGAGGCCGACAGGGTGGCGGGGATCATCAGCATGAGCGGATGGATCCGCATGGCCACCGCCACCGACGCCAGAACGGGGAGAATCATTTCCGTGGTGGCGGTGTTCGAGGTGAGTTCCGTCAGGAAGGTGATGACAAAGCAGATCATGAGGATGATCGTCAGGGGCGATATATCGGAAAGGCCCCCGAACCTCCTGCCGATGATTTCCGACAGTCCGGTGACCTGAAACCCTTTGGCCAGCGCAAATCCGCCGCCGAAAAGAAGGACGATATCCCACGGCAGACGCCGGATGACATCCGCCGGCATGACGGTGGACGAGGGGGCGTCCGGCGTCCGGCTCGGCACCAGGAACAGGATCGAGGCCATCAGCATGGCCACCGTGCCGTCGTCGATCATCTCGGGATGCGGCAGCAGGGAAGACCAGCCGGGGATGGTCAGGGCACCGAGATCGAGCGGCCTGCGAAAGACCCAGAGGGCGGCGGTAACCGCAAAGACGATCAAGACCACCTTTTCCTCGAAGCCGATGGTTCCGAGTTTTGAATATTCCTTCTCGATGACGGCGCGGCCCACCTTCAGATGGGTCGGCCCCCTGAAAAACACTTTGGTGATCAGAAGCCAGATAATGAGCAGCATGACCGCACACAGCGGAACCCCCATAACGAACCAGGTGCCGAAAGCAATGGGCGGCGCATTCGGAAAGGTGATCCGGAAGATGCGGGAAAGGGAGAGGTTCGGCGGGGTCCCCACCAGTGTGGCCACACCGCCCACCGAGCAGGCATAGGCGATTCCCAGCTTCAGACCGGAGGAAAATTTTGCGGTTTCCCCGGCGCCGATGCGGGATTCCATGTGCACGATGATCGCAAGGCCTATGGGCATCATCATGATGGCGGTGGCGGTGTTGGAAATCCACATGGACAGGAAGGCGGCGGCGATCATGAAACCCAGTACGATCCGGGAAGGGCCTCCGCCGATGGCGCGGATGATCACCAGGGCGATGCGTCGGTGAAGATCCCATGTTTCCATGGCGAGCGCGATCATGAACCCGCCGATAAACAGGAAGATGGTGCTGTTCACGTAGATCGGGGCGGTTTTTCCGCCGGAAAGTATGGCCATGAACGGATAGAGTACCATGGGAAGCAGCGCCGTGGCGTAGAGGGGAATCGCATCGGTGATCCACCACACGGCCATGAGGATCGCCACCGCCGCCATGCGGGTGGCCGCCGGTTTTTCCGGGTCGAGGTTTGCAAACAGCAGGATGGCGAAAAACAGGAGCGGCCCCAGTATGAGGCCGATTTTCCGGGCACCGCTCTTTCCGGGGCCTGTTTTTTCTTCATGCGCCATGGGCCGGGTCCTTCACAGGAAGACAGCCTTAAGATTATTTTAAATTCTGTCCGGATAGGGGTGCTCTGGACTTGATGCGGCATTTATGGGTTTCATGTTATCCCCAATGATACCCCATGTCCAGATATAGATTGAAGCGTGTATAGATTGAAGCGCTGTTAAAACCGATATCGAATTTTAATCAGGAACTGGTCCGAATCCCGAAGGCGGGTGCTGTCTGCCAGAAGATCCGCCGTGCTCTGGTCCGGTTCATCGATGCGCTGGAGCCCGCCGCGGCTGTAAACGAGGTATAAGTCCGACAGCTGTGCGATCTCGTAGCGGTAGCGGAACTGCAGGCCGAAATTGATCATGGCAAAGTCTGCCACCGGATCGTTGCTTTCGACGAGCCGGCCGCCCGGGCCGATCCGATAAGCCTGGCGGGCGTCGGCGTTGATGGTGAGCCACTGGGCATTCAAGCGGATCTCGTGGTTTTCGCCGGGGAACCAGTTGGCGGTGATTACGCCCGTTACGTTCCGGCGGGCGAAACTGGCAAACTGATCGCCCTGCAGCCAGATCAGCCAGTCCCGGCTCCACTGGGGCCTGAACCGGAGGTCCAGGTTGAACTGGTCCAGAGGGTACCAGGTAACGTCGCTTTCAAACCCCGTCCCCCAGCCTTTATAACCTTCCTGAAACAGGTCGAAGGTCAGGGACTGTCTCCAGGCGCCCCGCCGGGGTGTGTTGTAAGAGAAGCTCGCGCTCAGTTGCTCGTTCAGGTGCACCACCCCGTTGCCGCGGGAGACCAGATCATCGTCTCCTGCCATGGAATAGCGGAGAAGGACGGACAGGTTGGCGCCGCTTCGCATCTTCTGATCCCGGCTCAAAGTGAAAACATCCGTGAGCCGGATGCCGTCCATGGTCTTTCGGTTCACTCCGTTGGCGGACCAGGTGACGGCGGCGATGGCGGAGGTTTCGGGAAAGTCCGTCTGCCGGAGTTGGAACCCCCCGTGAAGCTCCTGAAGGTTGTTGCGCTGAATGTAGCCCATATCGTTGATGTCGATGGAATCGTCATACTGGAGAAGACTGACGTCAAGGGACCAGCGGTCGTCGGGGGCGTAGTCGACCGCGTAAAACGCACCCAGACCATCGCTGTTCTTACCCGCTGTGTCGGTGATACCGCTCATCAGTTGCCCGTACCACCGCCACCGGCTGTTCGGTTTGAAATCGTAGTCCAGGGTGTTGACCAGGGCGGATCGGTCCAGGAACGGTCGCTGTGTGTACGTGCTGAGGAGACCCAGGGACCAGCGTTGGCCGGGATACAGAACCCGACCCGAATAAAAGGACCGTCCGTCGTCTCCCTCCTCCCGGGCCGCAAACAGGCCAAAATTCAAGGCACCGGCGGAACCAATGGCCTTCGTTGCCCCGGCGATGTCCTTGGGGCGGCCGTCTTTATCTCCCGGTCCGCCGATTCGACGGGTATAGAATATACGGTCCCCCCGGGGCAGCAGGCTGTTGAAGATCCCCTGGTTTTCGGTAAAAAACGGGCGCTTGTCGCTGAATGCGGTTTCGATGGCCGTGAAGTTGATGACCAGATCATCGCTTTCCACCTGACCGAAATCCGGATTGAAGGTGGCCGCCAGTTGGAACCGGCTCCCCGGCTTCCAGAAAAGATCGAGCCCGGCCTTGCCGGTGGTGCTCCCGGTCACCAGGTCACTCAGGGACGTCACGTACGGCCACACATCGAATTCCGAGGCGCCGTAGCTCGGCACTTCCACCCTGGCGAAATCCGACACGAAGCGCATCTGGGTGGAACTGGCTGACGGGAAGGCGAACTTCTCCCCGGTGGCATTCACCGTTCGCTGGAAGAATACCGCGATCTGCCGGGTCTCGCCGGAGTTCTGAAGCATGGCGACGATGGACCAGGGGAGCAGCATTTCCACGCTCCACTGATCCGGCGTTTCGGCGACGGCCTGCTGCCACAGGCCGTCCCAGTCGCTGTTGAAATTTTTTTCGTTGGTGATGTCTCCGTCCCGGTAGGAGCCGGTGACCGAGACGCTGAACTCATAGGCGGTGACCCCCGAAGCGTCGAAATCGATCATGAAGCTGACGGAGTCCGCATCGAACTGGTCGGCATCCTTCCGGGTGACGGTATGGGTCCGAGCCTCGTCGGGCGGCTGCTCGCAGATGAACGCGACGGCTAGTCCCTCCGGCGTGGACAGAAGCCTGGCTTCGGTGGCCAGACGGGGCGTGGCGAATGTCAGGGGATCGATTACGACGAAGTCTCGAAAGACCTTCGCCTCATTCCAATCGGGTTCGTCGGGACGGCCGTCGATGACGAGTGCTGAAAATGCAGAGTCGGGCAGGAGGAGGAATGCTGCCAGCAGAAGTGCGCAGAACAGGGATGTTTTCGTAGTCATGATGTCTTTCCGGAAAATAGATCTTTCGACACGCTTTGCCCCCCGCCGCCTGGCAGGCCGAAGGGAATGTGCCGGAGTTTTCAGAGAAAAAATACTAATTTTCGTATCATTCCATGCAGGCGGATGAATTGGCCATTGGCGCAAAATTGTTGGCGATCTGTGCAAATTCAAAAATCATTCAGATGGCGGTCGAGACTTGGGAAAAAAGAGGACTGGGGTTAAACGATAGATAGCAGGGCAGGATGACGAAAAACAGGAGCGGGCCCAGCACAAGGCCGATTGTCTTTGCGCTTGGTTTTTGTTTGGGAAGCGTTGGGGAAATCCTGCTATTAAGGTTTCAGGTGTCAGCAACTGCGTTGAGGCTGTTTCACTCCCAACGATTCAATATATGAATTCCTAAATTCGATTTCGTATTTTTTTTGGTTTTCTTCGTGCTCTTCGTGTTTTTCGTGGTGAAATTGCAGTTTGTTTTATAAAGATTGACTCACCATGAAGAGCACGAAGATCAAACATAGAAAAGATTCGTCACTGTATTTATGAGACAGTGCACTTAGTATTCTCAGCGTTTTTAGCTTGGCCCCTCGACCCCTTGACCCCTTGACCCCTTCTCAATAATCCTGCTTCTCTGGGCCTGCTCACGGCCGTAGCTTCGGACCACCAGCACCGGAATGTCCACCCCGTGCCGGACGGCCGAAACGGTTTGCCCGAAGACCAGATCGTCCAGCCCGCGGTGCCCGTGGGAGCCCATGATCAGCATATCGATGCCTGCCTCGCCCACGGCGCTGATGATGGCATCGGCGGGATGCCCGTGGAGCAGCAAAAATTCCACGGGAAGATCATGCTCTTCGATTTCCCGGGTGAGATTTTCCAGATAGGCTTCATCCTCCGCGCCATGCAGGCTCCAGCTTTCCTTGCCCAGTATCAGCGTGCCGGGTGCATCCACTGCATGCATCAGGGTGATTCGGGCATGATGCGCTTTTGCCTCGGCCAGGGCCGATGAGATGATCACACCGTCACCGGGGGCGTGCTGAAGGGCAACGCCGATATTTTTGATATGTACCGGTTTGATGGCGCCGGCCACCCGGAGGGCGTCGGTGGGGATGGACTCCCGCCATCTTTGTCCGGGACGGAAAAACGGAACGAAGGTGATATAGGCCAGGGCGGCTGCTATTGCGAGCAGAAGAAGGACAATCGGCATCCAGAGCCATGGGGAAATCCGGCCGGACCAGGCGGAAATTTCGGAGAATACCAGTTGGAGGTTGAGGACGACAATGACGGCTGCAATGGCCCAGGCGACTATTTTCACCCAGGTCCGATTGGCAAAGCTTCCCATTTTTTTGGGGTCGGAGGTGAAATGAATCAGCGGGATAGTGGCAAACGGAAGTTGCAGGCTGAGAAGCACCTGAGAGAAAATCAGGAGGCGGTAGACACCGCCGCTGCCGGTGGCGGCGATGACGATCACCGCCGGCAGAAGGGCGATGCCGCGGGTGACGATTCGCCGCAGCCAGGGCCGCATGCGCAGGTTGAGAAACCCCTCCATGACGACCTGTCCCGAGATGGTCCCGGTGATGGTGGAACTCTGGCCCGCCGCTATCAGTGCCACGGCAAAAGCGATGGGGGCCAGCCGGGTGCCCAGGAGGCCGTCCAGGAGGCTGTGGGCCTGCTGGATTTCGGTCACCTCGATGCCCCGGGTGAAAAAATTTGCCGCCGCCATGACAAGGATAGCTGCATTGACCAGAAACGCTGCATTGAGGGCCACCATGGAGTCCACCAGGTTGTATTTGGCGGCTTCCTTTTTGCCGGTCAGGGTGTCGGTCACCGCCCGGGTCTGTACCAGGGAGGAATGAAGGTAGAGGTTGTGGGGCATGACGGTGGCGCCGATGATGCCGATGGCCACATAGACCGCCGAAGGCTGAAGGTGGGGCACGAAGCCTAAGGCAATACCGCCCCAGTCGGGTTTCGCCAGATAGACTTCGATAAAGAAGCACGCCCCGATGGTGGCCACCAGCATGACGATGAAGGCTTCCATCTTCCGCATGCCCATCCGCTGGAGGGCCAGGAGAAGTAAGGTGTCCAGGGCGGTCACGGCGCATCCCCAGAGAAGCGGCAGACCGAAAAGCAGATTCAAACCGACGATGGTCCCGAGAACCTCCGCCAGATCGGTGGCGGCAATGGCGATTTCCGCCAGGATCCAGAGGAAGTAATTGAGGAGGCGTTTATATTCCCGCCGGCAGCCCTGGGCAAGATCCAGTCCCGTTACGATACCGAGCCTTGCACACAGTGTCTGGAGCACCACCGCCATGATATTGGACATCAGCAGAACCCAGATGAGCATGTAGCCGAAACGCGCCCCGCCTTCGATGTCCGTGGCCCAGTTGCCGGGGTCCATATAGCCCACACTGACGAGGTAGGCCGGTCCGACAAAGGCGAGCAGCCTGCGCAGGGTCCCGCGTTTTTTTACATTCACTTTGGGGCCGTAGCCGGTGTTCTCGTGTCCGTCGGGAGGGGCGGGTTGTTCCATCGTCTACGTTGTCCGTTTCGAAAAGTGAATCAGTACGATTTTCCGTTTAATTCAGCGCGGAGCAGCCTCCAGAGGGGTTTTCCGCTGCCGATGTTCAGGTTGTACGAGGGCTGATCCACGTCAAACAGGGGATAAAGTACCGCGGAATTGACATCCTTTCCGTGCACAGTAGTGATCATCAGAAGGTATTTCCCTTTAAACTGCCCGGCTTCCTGTTTGATAAACTGGTAATCCTCTATGGACGTTTCGAATGTGGAGCGCGGATTATGGGCAACCGCGTACTGTTCCGCAACCTGATACGCATTGTCGACCACCGATTTCCATGAATCATCCTGCGTGCACATCGGACCTATATCAGAATAGGCAAAAACACTCGTTTGTGCCAGCAAAATTATTGCAGCCAGTATGAAAGCAAGTCGTTTCATGGCATTTTCTCCTTTTTCAAGTGTTGAAAAATTCTCTTTTGTTACGGTCCGGCGGCCGGTTTTGCAGCCGGCCGCCGGATGTCCTCTTATCCATGATGATGGTGGTGCACCATCTGGTGTTGGAGTGTTTTCAGGAAACGCTCGTGGTGTCGCGAACAGAACTCGCAGTGGCGGTAGACCATCATTTTTGCCCAGTCGGCGAGGAATGCCCAGACAATGGAATACGCCCATATCAGTCCGATTGCCCGCCAGCCGATGGGGGTGATCAGGCCGAAGCCGAAAGCCGCCAACGCCGTGCCGATCAGCTTGGTGATCAGAGCCGACCAGATCATCACCGGTGCCGGATAGGGTTTTTTCAGGAAGAACCCTTTGCTTCGGGAGACAAACAGGGTCAGGTGCCCGGCAACGGCCATCTTCAGAAAAATGAAGGTCTGGACCTGGGGAATGTCCAGGTGAAGCATGTCGAGGGCGATATAGAGCAGCAGGAAGCTTCCGGACACACCGATCACCCCCATCACCGTCGACACGGTGATAATCCGCTGCATCTGCCAGCGTACCGGTTTCGGATCGAGCGGTGTGCGGTCGTAGGCAATGGTCATGATGGGCACATCGTTCAGGAACGCCAGCAGGATGATCATGATGGCGGTGATGGGGTAAAAGTTGAATGCGATAATGGCCAGTACCACGAAGATCATGATCTGGATGGTTTCCGTGATGCGGTAAATGGCATAGCTGTTCATTCGTTCGAAAATCCGGCGGGCCTCTTCCACGGCCCGGATCATCACGGAAAGTCCCGGCGCCGTGAGAATCAGGTCCGCGGCCGCCCGGGCCGCGTCCGTGGCGCCGCTGACGGCGATTCCCATGTCGGCCTGCTTCAAGGCCGGGGCGTCGTTAACCCCGTCGCCGGTCATGCCGACGATATGCTCTTTGCTCTGGAGCGCCTTGACAATACCGTACTTATGTTCCGGAAATACCTGGGCGAACCCGTCGGCTTTTTCCGCTTCCGTACCCAGATCGGAAGATTCGATTCCATCGGCTCTGTTTTCTTCCAGAAACTTGTCCGCAACGTGGATATTTTTTCCGATCCCAAGCTCGCCGGCAATCTCCCGGGCAATGGAGAGATTGTCACCGGTCACCATTTTGACCTGGATTCCGTGGCCCCGGGCCTGCTCGATGGTTTCGGCGGAGTCTTCCCGGGGCGGGTCGGACAGGGGGAGAACCCCCAGGTATTCCCAGGTGCCGTTTTCCGATGAGGTTGCCACGCCCAGGGTCCGCTGGCCCCTGGCCGCCAGAGCCTCCACCACCTGATTCGCGCTGCGGTGCGCTTCGGGCTCAAGCCCGGCCAGGTCCATGACCACCTGGGGGGCGCCCTTGGTGACCTTGAACACCCGGCCGGCGGCATCACGGACCGTTGCCTCCGTGCGTTTGCCCACGGGGTCGAAGGGCAGGAAGGACAGTGTTTCGTATCCTTTGAGCCGCTCCGGATCGTCCAACGCATCGATTATCGCCGAATCGATACTGTCGTTGTTTTCCGCCTTGGATGCCAGGGCCGCCGTCAGAATAAGCTGCCGGGCATCGGCTTTCCCGAAAAGGACGGGCTCCCCCACGGTGAGCTTGTTCTGGGTGAGGGTGCCGGTTTTATCGGAGCACAGGATATCCATACCCGCCATTTCCTCGATGGATTCCAGACGTGAAACGATGGCTTTCATCTTGGACAGGGCCACGGCCCCCACCGCCATGGTCACCGAAAGCACGGCCGGCATGGCCACCGGTATGGAGGCCACCGTCAGGACCAGGGCGAACTGCAGGAGTTGCGCGGGAGCGGACCCGCGGAAAAGTTGTACCAGCACCAGCACCACCACCAGCGCGAGGCTCAGAAAAATCAGGGCATCACCGATCTTTAATACGGCTTTCTGAAAATGGGAGGGCTCGCCGGCGCCGGCCACCAGCCGGGCGGTTTGCCCGAAAAAGGTATAGGGGCCGGTGGACGTCACGAGGGCCACCATCTCCCCCTGCCGGGCCACGGCGCCGGAGTAGATGATATCTTCCTTTTTCTTGGTGACCGGCAGCGACTCTCCGGTCAGGGCCGATTGGTCAACCGTCAGATATTCGCCCTCGATGAGTTTGGCATCGGCCGGAATGATGTCCCCCCCGCGCAGCCGGATGATATCACCGGGCACAAGCTCCCGGGCGTTCACCAACTGCCAGTCGCCTTCCCGACGGACGCGGGACTGGAGGGCGAGTTTTTTCTTCAGGGCCGCCAGGGCGTTTCCGGCCTGGTGTTCCTGCCAGAAGCCCACCACCGCATTGAACAGCAGCAGTAGGACGATAATGACAAAATCCACCCAATGGCGCACAATGAGCGACAGGATCGCCGCCACTTCGATCATCCACGGGATCGGGCCCCACATATATCCCAGAAATTTTATCCATGTGCTTGTTGACTTTTCCACAAGCTCGTTGGCGCCGAGCTGTTCCAGCCGCTTCCGGGCCTCCTCTTTGGACAGTCCCCTGGGCGTTGCACCGAGCTTTTCCATCAGCTCGGCGGGTGGTATTTCTTCGGCCGTCCGGGCCGGTATTTGCATCTCACTCATCTCATCCGTCTGATTCATAATGTGGTCCTCACTTATTTTACCAGCATCAACGTTGCCGGCAGATTGCGGATGATGGCGTCATTGGTCCTTCCGAACAGAAAGTGCTCGAGCCGTCCCTCTTTATGCGCCAGCATCAGAATCAGGTCGATTTTCTCTTCTTGCACCGCGCGCTGGATTTCCGCCGCCGGGTTCCCTTCGCGGATGACTTCGTTGACCACCAGTCCCTCCGCTTTTTCCTTCTGGACCATTCGATGCAGCACGTCCCGGGTCTTTACCACCATTTTCTGATACTCCTCCTCGAACGACGGCACCGGAAGGTTCCAGCCGTCGAGGTTGAAGGGGTCGTGGAAGATGTGGAGAATATGCAGTTTGGCATCATACTTCCGGGCCAGAGAAATGCCGGTGCGAAGCACCTTGAGGCAATTATGGGTAGAACGGCTGACGACCAGTATGTTTTTAAATGTCTCCATGAATAACTCCTTTCTCCGGTGTGCTTGATTTCCGGATAGTCAATGCTCCTTGTCGCTCATGATCGTATCGATAATCTTTTCGAATTCCAGGGTTTTGTTCAGAAAATGATCGGCCCCCAGCCGTCGGCATTGGCGTCGGTAATGGATATTGTCATAGTTGGTGAGCATGATGACCGCCACCTTCGGATACCGGGCCTTGATTTCCTTCAGGAGTTCGATGCCGCTTTTATCCGGGAGCCGAATATCGAGAACAACGGTGTCGGGCAGGAGACGACGGACGGCATCCAGTGTTTCCCGCCCGGTGCCGATCTCTCCGGCAATGCGGATTTGACCGGATTCCGCAAGCATCGCCACCAGCCGCCTGCGAATTTCCACCGAATCATCCACTATCAGCACCCTTTTCATCGGATTGCTCCTTTCTTTGTCTCCTAGGATAAGGCGTGAGGCGGGTGAGATAAATCGGAGATGCGCTGATCTTTCTGTAGGAGTTTGTCCTACAACGGCTGGGAGGCTGGGAGGCCAGGATGCTGGGAAGCTGGGATGCTGGGCGGCTGGGCAGGGGAGAGGGGGGCGGGATATGGGCTTTTTGGAATAAGATTACTAGGATCGGGGAGCATAACGGAGGAAGAGGTGTTGGCCGGGACACGCGATCCCGGTGACCGGTTGAACATAGGGGCGCTTGTGGTTAAAAGACACCGAATATCGATAGTACGTTTAGCAGAAACAAAAAAGGAACAGCATAAATTTATTGGAAAGTCTTTGGCAGTCCAGCAGTCCAGCCGTTCAGCATCCCAGCCTCCCAGCCTTCTATCGGCCGGCTCTGCCGGCTCAGTCCACCAGGCGGTTGCGGACGGCGTAGTGGATCAGTTCGGCGTTGTTTTTCATGTGCATTTTTTCCAGGATTCGTGCGCGATAGGTGCTGACGGTCTTGACGCTCAACGAGAGCGCGTCGGCGACCTGGGAAACCGTTTTACCGGCGCCGAGCAGGCAAAGGACCTGATATTCCCGGTCGGAGAGGGCCTCGTGGGGTGGTTTGCCGGCATCCGCGTCCAAGGCATCGGCAATTTTCTCAGCCAGGGAGGGGCTGATGTATTTGCCGCCCTCGTGTACCTTGTGGATGGCGCTGATGAGTTCACCGGAAACGCTCGCCTTGGTGAGGTAGCCGGAAGCGCCGGCCTTCAATACCCTCAGGGCATACTGGGATTCCGGGTGGACGGTCAGAACGATGACCGGGATATGGCTTTTTTCGGTTTTGAGCTGCTTGAGAACATCCAGTCCGTCCATGCCCGGCATGGTCAGATCCAGCAGGATGACATCAAAGTCCCGACGCCGCAACGCTTCCAGAAGTTCACTGCCCCTGGAGGCCTCGCCGGCGACCTCGATATTGCCATCTTCCTGGAGGATCTGCTTCAATCCGGCGCGGACGATGGGATGGTCGTCGGCGATAATGACCTGGATCATTGGGGATCTCCTTTTGCGCCCAGGGGCAGCCATACCGTAACGCAGGTGCCTTTTCCGGGTTCGCCGTCGAAGGTGACCCGGCCGTTCCAGGGATAAAGCCGTTCACGTATGCCGAGAAGGCCGAAGGATCGTGGGTTGTTGATTTCTTCCGACGTAATGCCGCGGCCGTTGTCTTTCACCTCAAGCCGCAAACCGCCGGCCTCTTCCCCCAGGCGAACCGTCACCTCGGCGGCCCGGGCGTGACGGACGATATTGGTCAGGGCTTCCTGAAATATTCGAAAGGCAGCCGTGGCCTGGCCCTTCGGCAGGTCCGGATCGAAACTACCTGTTTCTATCCGGCAGCGGATGCCGCTGCGGTTTTCAAACTCTTCGCACTGCCATTCGATGGCCGCGGCCAGGCCGAAGTCGTCCAGAATGACCGGCCGCAGCTGCGCGGTGATGGCGTGAAGGATTTCCAGGGACCCGTCGATGATCCGGTTCATTCCCTCGATTTTTTCATCCACACCGCTGATTTTTTCCGTCAGTCTTTTCTTAAGCCAGAAGAGGTCCATTTTCAAGACGGTGAGAGACTGCCCGAACTGATCGTGAATTTCCCGTGCAATGCGGATTCGTTCTTCTTCCCGGGCTTCCTGCTCATGCGCCGCCAGGCTGCGGATTTGTTCCCTGGACTGCTCCAGGGTGGCCATGACCTGCTTTTCACGCTCCACCCGCGACTGGAGTGATTCGGCCATCTCGTTAAGCGCGTCGGCCAGGTATCCCAGTTCATCGCGAGGTCCGGGTTTTCCAATCCGGGCATCCAGGTTGCCGCCCGAAAGCTCTCGGCTGATGCGGACCATATTGCGGACGCGTCTGAGTATATAGAAATCACCGGCCCACCATATGAGCAGCATGGCTGCCAGTGCCGATACGACCAGCAGAGCCACGTTCCGGGCGAAGCTGCGTGTCGAGGCGCCCAGGGCCAGTGATTCCGGCATGCCCAGCACCACCGAAACGCGGCGGTTTTTCAGAGAGCTTGCCAAGGGCGCAAAGGCGTAGATCCGGGCCACCGCGTTTTCATCGGCTGCGCTCAGGGTGCCGGATTGGCGCGAGACGATCTGCCGGCGCAGGGTCGGATCGAAATTTTTGAGGACGGACCATTGGCCGGTATCCACATCGTATTGGAGCATCTCTTTGCCTTGCTCCAGAAGGGTCAGCCGTGATCCAGCGGGAAGCTCCGACAGCCGTCGGAAAATGCTGCGATTGAGCCAGTTCAGATTCACCGCCGCATATGCAACCGCCGCAACCCGGTTTCCGGCATCCAGTGCGGGGAGGGCGAGATAGAGTACGGGCTTGCCACTGATCTGTTCCGTCCCATATTCCCCCATGGCGAAACTTTTCCCCTGAATGCAGGCGGAAAACCAGGACCGGTCGCTGTAGTTCGTGCCGGTTTCGGATTGTCCCGCTCCAGCCAGCAGACGGCCGTCGGGAGAGAGAATGCCGAACTGCGCATATTCTTCCGTGAATTGTTTGGAGAAGATGTCGAGCAGTCCGGATATCTCCCGGGGGTTGTCCTCGAAGGTGAAAACCGCATCGGATAAGGCCGTCAGCATCCGGAGCGTCGCGTTCAGTTTCTGATTCTCTTCAACTGCTGCCGCTTTGGTGAGCATCAGGGCTTTCTGGAAGATCGACTTCGTGTCTTTCGCCTTTTGCTTTTCGGCGATGTGGAGGATCAATCCCGAAAGCGGAATGAAAGCCACCAGTATCAATATGTACAAACGTGTCCTCAGACTCGTTCCGGTAAAGTGCTGCATGGCAATCCTTATAAACAGGGTCTTCGCAACCTCAGACGAGCCAATTTCAGAAGGATCCTTTTCGGGGTCGCTATCGCTATCGGTATCGGAATCGAACCAGGAACAATATCGATACCGATACCGATAGCGACCCCGAGAAAATGTTGCGCATTATCTGCGTTTCAGGGCATAAATTTCTTCCCGACGCTCCATGCTTCTGCTATGCGGGTGCCGAGCGTCCGGTATCCCTTGTCGGGGAAAGTAAAGAAAAGCGGGTTTATTTTTTCCCAGACCGGTGCGCCGTCCACCGATGCATCCTGGTCCAGGTAAATGGAAACCACCTCGCCGAAGTAGACGGTATCCACTTCGAAGGGAACGGTTCGGACCAGCCGGCATTCGGCGGTCAGGCGGCAGTCCTCGATCATGGGGGCCGTTTCCAGTTCACCGGTGAATGTTTTGAAAACACCGGCCTTGTCGTGATTTTTCCCGGACTTGAGGCCGCACCAGTCCGTGGCCTCCACCAGTTCAGGCCCGGGCAGGTTCAGGGAAAAGGTTCCATTTGCCGCAATACCGTCGCAGGTATAATGGGCGGGACTGAGCCCGCAGGCCACCATGGCCGGTTTGAAGTTGACGATGCCGATAAAAGCCGCCGGCATGAAGTTGGGTTTTCCATTGACCTCAGCGCCCACCAGGGCCACCGGCATGGGAAGGACAAAAGGACCCGGATCGATTTTGACTTTGAGCATGACGAAACTCCTTTTAGAGTGTGTCCAGCATCCGCCGTAAATATACCCTTTGAGTTTACCACAGGTGTCCGGGAGTCAACAACGGGTTTGTAGATGAGAAAAGTGCCTGGAGTTCATAGAGTGCCTCGAGTGCCTTGAGTTGAGGTGTCGTTTCACTCCGACCTTTTACAAAAGGCAGAATACATTAACTCAAGGCACTCTAAGTACTCAAGGCACTCTGTGAACTCCCTTTTGGGCTTCGCAGAAATCTGTGGTATGATGTACACTGCTGTAACGAAATCAAAAAAGGGGCGGGAAATTATGATGAAGAGGATTATGATCTGTTTTGCGGCGGGCTGTATCGGGGCCCTGGCCAACAGCGTCGCGGCGTGGTGGTTGGGCAGGATGGGGGGTGCCGGGATGCTGGGGGTTTCCATGGCTCCGGCGTTGACGCCGGGCTGGCTCTATCCGCGGATTGTCTGGGGCGGGATCTGGGGCCTGCTGTTTGTGCTTCCGATGCTGCGATCAAAACCGATCTTGAAAGGCTCGATCCTCAGCCTGTTTCCCACCGGTGTGCAACTGTTTGTGGTGTTTCCGCTAAAGGCGCATAAGGGCATTGGCGGTGTGGAGCTGGGGATGTTGACCCCGCTCCTCGTTCTTTTTTACAACTGGATCTGGGGATTGGTGACCGCTGCGGCGGAAAGGGCGGCAAGGTAGCAGGATCCCGCGGGGCGTGATGCTGGGATGCTGGACGGCTAGGATGCTTGGATGTATGACCAGGGAGCGAAGAAAGGGATAAGGACAGAGGCATAAAGGCATAGACACAAAGGCACAAAGTGAAGGCGGAAAAGCGTAACGGCGGAAAGACAAGGCACAGAGTCTAAAGAAAGGGTGGAGGATAAAGGGGATGTGGGCGTTTCTGGATAAAATTCCATATGGCTATCTGATTTTCTTTGCGATTTTCATGCTGATACTACCCATTCGGCCCATGCCCCATGTCGTCGAGAAGCTGATTATGCTTAAGAAAGGGGTCCTCACCCGACCCGTCGATATTTTTGATTTGTTCTACCATTTGATCCCGCTAATACTTCTGATCATAAAGTTGGTGAGGGATCATAGATGACGAAAAGTCGTCGCCCCGCCCAATGGTACGTTTATATTGTTTCCTGCAATGACGGCACCCTCTACACCGGCATTACCACGGATATTGAACGGCGGATAGGGGAGCATAACTCCGGAAAAGGCGCCGCCCGGTATACGCGATCCCGGAGGCCCGTCCGGCTTGTTTACCGGGAGGCGGCGGGAAGTAGATCCGAAGCCGCGAAGCGGGAGTATCGAATCAAGCAACTTTCAATGGTCGAGAAGAAAAAGTTGGCGGGGGGGAGGGGCACTGGTCGTTAAAAGACATCGAAAATTAAATTTTATAAGGCGGCCCCTCTGATAAAGAGGGGCCGTCTTGTTTTTCAATTAATGCTTCGCTGCTTTTGCCGGCAAGGCATCAAACCTGGGACGCCGCAAAAAATGCGCTTCGCTGGCCTTTCTGCACGCCGCTGTTCGAACCCCGGCACTCGCCCACAAGATAGACCTGGGCCGTGAGGCCGGCGAACTTCATGGCCTCGGCCTGCCGCGGCTTGAGACCGGCATAAATAACCACCGCATCCGCCGGAACGGAATTTTCTTTTCCCTGGGCGTCTTTATAGATGACCTTTCCCTTTGAAATGCCCGTGGCCACGGCCTGTGTAATCGCCTGGCAGGTATCCATCGCCTTGAAGTTCATCTCCAGATTTGCCAGCTGGTGGGGACCGCTGGGCTCCACCAGTGCCGTGCCGGCGGCCAGCAGGGTCACCTTGCGGCCAAGTTGGGCCAGGTGGATGCCGGCTTCCACGCTATAGGCGCCGGCACCGATGATGACCACATTTTTGCCAAGCTCCTTCTCCCGTCCGAACACCGAATCAATATCATACACGTTCTTGCCGTCCGCACCGGGGAGCTTCGGTATGCTGGGTTCTGCCCCCAGGGCCACCAGGATCGTGTCATAGCCCTCTCCCCGGATCATCTCGGGCGTGGCGGTGGTGTTCATGAGAACCTTGACCCCCGATTTTTTCACCTGCCGCACCAGGTAGTTCTTGAACTCCTTCATGGGCCATTTGAACGCCGCATAATCCGAGTGGCGAAGAAGTCCTCCCAGGTATCCGGTCTTCTCGTACAGGGTCACTTCGTGCCCCCTTTCGGCCGCAGTAACGGCCGCTTTCATGCCGGCGGGACCGCCACCGATGACGGCCACCTTCTTCTTCACCGTGGGCCCGGCGATGAGTTGCACCGCATCGTCGATCCCCAGTTTCGGGTTGACGGAACAGACGCTGATCCAGGGGCCGTCCCCCCCGCCGGGGCCGTGGCACCGGTTGCATCGCAGACAGGGCACCACATCCTCCCCCCGGCCCTCCGCGGCTTTCTGGCCGTATTCCCAGTCGGCGATAAAAGCCCGGCCCATGGCGATGATGTCCGCATCACCGTCTGCAATATATTTTTCGTTGAGATCCAGATCCTCGAAGCCGCAGTTGGGCGCAACGAAAATCTTCGCGCCGCTTTCCTTGATGGCCCGGGAATACTTCAGAGAAGAGGGGGGAGAACCTTCACTTTCATCGAATCCGAGGTAGGCGAACCCGGACATGAGCTGCAGGATGTCGATGAGCCCTTCCCACTGTTTGGCCGATGCGATGATTTCATCCTGGGTATAGGCCACCGTGTTCCGTTTCCGGTCCTCCGGTGACGGGACCATGGTGATACGCGCCGCGACGAGGAAATCCGGGCCGAGCTGTTTTTTGATTTCCCGGCAGAGCTTGACGGAAAACTGTTCCCGCTGCTTGTTGTCTCCGATGTACTGCACCATCTGAAGGGTGGTCATTTCAAACCCCCGGTTCTGGAAGTACTTCAATTCGGTGACGGCCTTGTCGATGATCTGCTGGACCTCGGCATCGGAAAGGGGCTTCACGGTGTGCTCCGGGCCCGGCGGCAATGTATTCTGGTCCGGGGTGAGGGCGTAGAGGGGGACGCATGCCTTGGACCCGTAGGCGCGGATTCCCTCCACCATCTGGTCGATGTAGGTCTGAACGCCGGGTTCCTGGAGGTGATAGACGCTCATATGGGCACTGTCGTTTTCCAGTTCGTTCTGACTTTTTATCCCGTGCATGGTGGCGATGGTGAATCGGCAGGTGACGATGGCGGCTCCGTTTTTCGCCAGGTTGATGGTGTAATGCCGCATGGTTTCCGCCGGAAACGTCTCCGGCCCCTGGAGGGCATGGACCACGGCGTTGGTGGAAAAGAGCCGGTTCTTGAGCACCACGTTTCCGATCTGAAGCGGTGACATGAGGTGCCGATACCGGCTGGAGTCGATGGCACCCGCCGTTGGGACGGCCGGGCCGGGCCCTTCGGCCGCCATGGCAACCCCCGCTTCAGAACCGGGAACCAAGGAACTGAAAATTTTCTTCCCGGCCAACCCCAAAGCGGTTGTCGCAGCCGCACCCGCCAGAAACTGCCGTCTTCCCATAAACGATTGAATCAACCTCATCATGTTCTCCTTTCTTTTTTCTCTTTTTATTTTCTCTTCTTTTTTTCAGCAGGGTCAAAAGAATGAAAGCCATGCATTCATTAAAAGGGCAGAATACATTTTTCATCCTTTCCACCAGACGCGGATCTTCGGCATCCTTTATCCTTCCCCCCTCACATCTCGGTCGGTTTGACACTGAGCACAATGGCACCTGCATACGTGCCGGCTTTAATGATGGTTTCTTTTCCGTCCACCGTCATGATGACCCGGTAGCCTGACAGTGCGGTGACGGCGGCCCCCTCATCAAGAACCAGGCCGGTCAGGTAGGAGGTCTTGTCGACAATCCATTTGGACTTCGAATCGAGTGAAACGTTGAGACCGTGAGGATCGTCGGGCTTTGCACAGTAGGTGTTGGTGACTTCTCCGATCAGATAGTACAGCTCGGGGGTTTGCATGGTGATTTTTTCGCCGTTGGGGCCGAGTGCGTGCCGGACCGTGGCAGTGGTGATGGCCCCTCGAAAAGTTACGTTCTTGAAGGTGACGTTTACGGTTTCCGCAGCCGTATTGCCGTTGATGATATCGCCGTGCAGGGTCATATTGCTGAAGGTGGCGTTGGTTTCGCTCGTGCCGCTATCTGGGGCGGCAGCGGCCGGCGCCGCACCTTCCGGCATTTCGCTTCCGGGGCCGCCGGGAGCCTCGCTGTGCGCGGCGCCCCCCTGCTTGTTGGGATCATCGTTGGCCATGGTCTGCAGGATAATGCCGTTTTCGGTATCCAGTCGGGCATCATCGACCACAATGGTGTGCCCCGGGCTTTTGAGCTGGAGGACAGTGGATTTGGTTTTGAACACCGAGCCCTTATCGATGGTGATGTTTCCGGAACCGTGGTACATGACGCCGAATCTGCGGGAATTCACCGTGGTGCCGTCGGTGAAAATGCAGTCGCCCCCGGTGCCGCATACGGCCATGTCCGCGACATCGATGGCGCACCCGCTGAAGGTGTCGACGCTGCCCCCGACAGCATAGGCGCCGTAGCCGCTGTCAACGGTTTCGATGACACATTTCGTGGCATAGAGCCTCACATGCTGGGAGGCGTCGGTGGAAAGGGCGCCCCAGCCATGGGCTTTGATGTGCGTATTGGTGTAATAGGCGGTGGCGTTCTGGACCAGGTTGGTGGCCCGGCAGCTGCCGGTCATGCCGAGCATGAAGGGGACCTTCATCATGACCGGCCCACCCTTTTCGAAGGGATCCTGGTAGTCTTCCGGCAGCGGAGGGTTTCCCGTTTCAATATCGGAATCGTTGATTCGAAGGACGCTGTCGCCGCCGCCCCAGACGGCGGTCCGGATGATGCCGTTGGTAATGATCGAGGCATCGTTGACGGTAAGCTCCGAGGTCCCGATGCTCATAAGGGCCGCGCCATAGCCGGCAAAGTCGTTGCCGCCGTTGCCGGTGAAGTTGATGGTCGGATTTTTCAGGGTGTATTGGGTGTTGCCGGCGGTAATGATCCCGTTAAAATTTTCCCCGATGGAGGTGATGTGGATATCCGTTGCCGAGGTGTCGGTCACATTGCCCCCGTCCACCGCCGAGCGGACCGACTTTTCCGGGACAATGGCACCATTGTCGACATACAGAGCGGCCCTCAGGTTATATGTTCCGCCGTGCAAGAGGGCCTTGATCGGGACATTCACCGTGGGGGTAAGCACGATGTCGCCGGTATAGGTTCCGGGTTGGATCGGAGTCTCGACGTGGTTGACCGTCATGGTAAGGCTGAAGCCTTCGGGGGCGGTAACCACGGCGTCCGGCTCGATGGAAAGCGCTGTGAGATGCGTGGTTCCAGCCACTTCCCAGGTCGAGTTCGCTTTTACTGTTTTTTCAGTCCCGGACGGGGCCTTGTGACAGGCTGTCGTCACCGTTAGAAACGGTATCGCCATACAAAGGATCAGAAAGAATTTTAAGCATCTTTTATCCATGATCATTTCCCGCTCCTCCATTTAAAAAATGACATTTGAAAACAAGAAACCTTTCGTTTTGTATGACTTCATGTCGCGTATGTCGGGTCTAATCGGAGAGGTATTTCAGCAGCGGGCCGGAATGTCGCAAATCATCCCTGGGTGTTCTCTGCATCAGGACAGAGCACTTATATCGTAACTTATGGGTGTGATTTACACATTCCCGCAAACCAAGGCTGCTGCATCGGTGCAACGTCATGGTATGCGGCCCCCGACCGGGGGATGGGGACCATATTTTCCGAATCGAGCATAGGGCAGGTGACGATGAGGGTCAAGAGATTTCGACATCCAGAATTGACGGTCTTTTAAAAAAGGCAAGTTCTCACGCAAAGGCACAAAGACAGCCGATCAATATAAATTTATTGCCTGTTCCTTTCAGAGGTTATGCCATGAAGGTTGACATGCGAGGGCGATCATAGGCCCTTCGCTCTTCAACCCACGAGACTTTTTGCCCGGTATCGTATCTCAGGTGTTCGATCATCTCATGAATTTCGGTATCGCTGACGAGGTGTCCCGCCTTGTAGGTAAACACGGAGCCGGGTTTCCCCGGGCTGTAAAAGATGAGGTCTTTGTCTATTTTTCGGCGTTCCGTCATGAAACCACCTCCTTTCCTGAAAAACTCCCTCGAACGGGGAAAGGAACAGGCAATATCCCTTTTTTCAGGAGACCTATAGTCTATCACGGAGCGGTTTGATTTGGAAGCAAAATGAAGACCGAATCGCGATTCAGAATTTCATTAATCCCGCGGAGGCGCAGAGACGCAGAGAACAGCAAGAAGTTGAGATGATAAGATATTGAGAAGTTGAGAAAACGCAGATATTTGAATGTCGCACCTTTTCCTCAACATCTTACCTTCTCAATTTCCTATCCGCTGTTTTCGCAGTTCTCTGCGTCTCTGCGCCTCCGCGGGAAATATTGGTTGGGTTGTTGTTACGGTTTTTGAGGTCTTTTCAACCCTTCACCCGGGACATGTATTGTCCGGTTTCCGTATTGACCCGGATGATTTCGCCGGCGCTCATGTATTCCGGCACCAGGACGGTAACGCCGTTTGCCAGTTCCGCCGGTTTGTTGCGGTTGGTGACCGATGCCCCTTTGATGGCCGGGGCCGTATTGACGATTTCGACATCGATGGTGATGGGAATTTCGATGCTGAGGGGGGTGCCTTCATGAAGCAACACCAGGATCCCCTCCATTCCCTCCACCAGCCATTGAAGCTGCCCTTCGAGGGTGTCGGAATTCATGGTATACTGCTCGTAATTTTCGCTGTCCATGAAGGTATACATGTCCTGTTCGCGATACAGGTAGCTGGCCCGTCTTCTTTCCACCGTCATCTCTTCCAGCGAGTCGTTCCCTTTATATGTCTGATCCAGCTTCTGGCCGGAGATCAGCGATGTGAACCGGACCTTGTAAAGCGTGTTTGCCCCCCTGGCCGACGGGGTGTGAACCTCGATCTGTTTGACCTGATAGGGTTGGCCGTCAATGTTGACGATATTTCCTTTTTGCAGATTGCTGGCTTTTGGCACGGTGGTTCTCCCTTGTTGTTGCATTCCGAACGGAATGCAGCGTTCAGCGTTCAGCGATCAGCAGTCAGCTTTGCATGCGTTTCCAGACGTTTGAAGGCTGATGGCTGACAGCTTCCATCCGGAAATGTCGTTTTCAGGATGGACAAATATCAATGATGTCATGGACGGGCTATATATCTTTTTCACCGGACGAAATCAATTTAAGTTTAGTAAGTTTAGGGCTGCGCAAGCTACCGTGCCCTTGATGCGTATCTGGTTTTGACATCAGAGCGCAAGATCGATAAAAAACAGGGCAGGGAAAGGATCGCTTTATGAAAAGGGTGGATTTGTTTGGGAAAGGCTTTCATATGATGGCAAAGCCCATCGGGCCGGTCTGCAATCTGAATTGCCGATATTGTTTTTATACCGAAAAACAGGCGCTCTTTCCTGGGAAGAAGAACTTCCGCATGAGCGATGCAATTCTTGAGGCGTTCATCGACAAATATATCAACGAACAGGAAATCCCGGAAATCCAGTTTGTCTGGCAAGGCGGCGAGCCGACACTCCTGGGCCTTGATTTCTTTAAAAAAGCTGTATCATTTCAGCAAAAATATGCCGGAAATAAAATCATTATCAATTCCCTTCAGACAAACGGCACCCTTTTGGATGATGACTGGTGCCGGTTCCTGAAAAAAAGCGGATTCATGGTGGGGCTCAGCCTGGACGGTCCGGCGGCACTGCATGACGCCTGGCGGGTGACGAAAAACGGCGGCCCCACCCATTCGATGGTGTTGAGGGGGCTTTCGCTGCTTCAGAAATACGACATTCCTTTTAATGCAATGGTCAGCGTTACCCGGGAGTCCTGCGAACGTCCCCTGGAAATATACCGGTTCCTCAAAGACAGAGGGATCCGGCACATACAGTTCACGCCCATCGTGGAGAGAGTTCCCGACACCGAAGCCGCCGAACTGGGCCTGAAAAATGCGGCGCCCCCCTTACCGGACAGCGTGACGACCGGAACCCGGGTTACGCCGTGGTCGGTCGGGTCCGAAGCCTACGGAGATTTTCTGATCCGGATTTTTGACGAATGGGTCCGCAATGACGTGGGCTCCGTCTTCGTGATGAATTTTGAATGGGCGTTGGAAGCCTGGATGGGGCTTCCTTCGACAATCTGTATTTTCGCCGAACAGTGCGGGCGGGCCGTGGTCCTGGAGCATAATGGGGATATATACTCCTGCGACCACTACGTCTATCCCCGGTACCGTATCGGGAACATCCTGACGGACGGTCCCGGAGAAGTAATTGCATCCGAAACTCAGGCACGATTCGGGCGTGAAAAGGAAGCCTCACTCCCCAAGGTCTGCAGGGAATGCGAAGTCCTGTTCGCCTGTCATGGGGAATGCCCGAGGCACCGATTCATGACGTCAAAGGACGGCGAGCCGGGGCTGAGCTACCTCTGTGCCGGGTACCTGAAGTACTTCCGGCATATCCACCCGTACATGAAAGTCATGCGGCAGCTCATCGATAACGGCCGGCCCGCCGATCTCGTCATGAAAGCCATCAAAGGCCCCCTGGTGATATTCAATGACTGACATCCGTTAATGATTTTTTCTGGCCAGTAATCCTACGCTTACAGCCGTTGTCATGATTCAAGCGTGAGAACTATTTTGCCTGTGTAGGTGCCGGCTTTAACGGGTGTCTTTTTGCCATCCACCGTCATGGTCACACGG
>JBECKW010000269.1:0-3666 GCA_040235505.1 Desulfobacterales bacterium | reverse complement strand
GACCATGGTGGTCTTCAGCGGAGATTTGGATCGGCTCCTGGCGGCATTCATCATCGCCACAGGCGCGGCGGTCATGTATGAGCGGGTGGTGATGTTTTTCACCTTCTGGGGAATTCCCTGCCTCCGGGATGCCGAGAAGCGAATCAAGAAGGCCGACGTCATGGCCAGAATGTTCGGGAAAATGCTTCCCAAGGGCCCCGGAGACCTGAAACTCTCCCGCATGAACATGGCCGGGCTCGGGACCCGGATGATCAAAGGGCTCATGAAGCAAAACGGTGTCCTGTCCCTGGAAGATCTCATCAAAACCGCGGCCGATTTCGGCGTGGAGATCGTCATCTGCGAAATGTCCATGCAACTCATGGGATTCAACACGGAAGAACTGATCGCCTACCCCAACATCAGCATGGCGGGCGTCGCCAGCTTCCTCATGGAAGCCGGGAAAAGCAAGGCCTCGCTTTTCATCTAATTCTTCACCACACTCGGAAACATCGCCAGATTCGTATGGGGCAGAAACATGGCCGATGTAAACTCGTCCATGTACCGGTTGTTCCTGGAAAAATCGATGTAGGTCATGCGGTTGCAGATCTCTCCGGCCTCCCGGCGATAGGTGTCCGAAAGAAGCGCCATATAGGCGCCTGCTATGGAACTGTTCCCGAGATAGATGAATTTGCTTCTTTCGATATCCGGCAGCATCCCAATGGAAATCGCTTTCTCGATATTCAGGTACTGCCCGAAGCCGCCGGATATGATCAGGCGATCCACCAGGGAAAAGTCAAGCCCTGCCTCAGCCAGAAGCGTAGTAAACCCGGAGAAGATCGCTCCCTTGCTGTAGATCAGATTCTTCAGATCCGATTCGGTGAAGACCAGATCTTCGGCCATGGGGGTCTGGTCCGCAAAGGCCAGGACATAGGCCGGCTCGTTACCATCGTATTGAACCCGGGGATTTTCGATGCCGGTGGCAAACTTTCCGCTTCGATCAACAATGCCGGTTTTTAAAAGCTCCGAAATCAGGTCGATCATCCCTGATCCGCAGATGCCCCGGGGCGGCGCATCTCCCACGGTGGAAAATTCCGGTTCGAGCGTTCCGGCCTCGATCGCCACCTTTTCGACGGCACCTTCCTCAGCCCGCATGCCCCAGCGGATGCCCCCGCCTTCAAACGCGGGACCGGCTGAACAGGCAGCGGTCATGAGCCATTCATTATTCCCCAGAACGATCTCGCCGTTGGTGCCCACATCGATAAAAAGGGTCAGGGGCGCTTCCCGGTGAAATCCGGCATAGATCAGTCCCGAAACGATGTCTCCCCCGACATAACTTGCCGGACCCGGCATGACGAAAACCGCGGCGATGGGATTCACCTTCAAACCGATTTCTCCGGCTTTCATGATCGGAAATTCGGAGACCGTGGGGATGTAAGGCTCCCTCCGGATATTCCTCGGCTCGATCTGAAGCAGCAGATGGGCCATGGTGGTGTTGCCGGAAAGAACCACGTTCTTGACCTGCTTCAACTCAGCCCCGGCACTGGCGGCGGCCTCGCCGAGAAGGTCATTGATGGTGGAAAGAGCCATCCGGCTCAGTTTTTTAACCCCGTCTTTTTCGGCGCAGATGATGCGGTTGATGACATCGTCTCCGCAGGCGGCCTGTTGGTTGTGACCGGATGCGGCCGCCAGCACGGTGCCGTCGGCCATATCCACCAGGTAGACCACGATGGTGGTGGTGCCGACATCAATGGCCGCCCCCAGAGATTTCGCCTGATCCGCTCCCGGTCTGACCTCGAGGATTTCGTTCGCGCATTTTCGCCGGATCACCGAAGCGGTGACGTTCCAGTTTTCTTCCCGGACCGCCTGGGCAAGCTGCCGCATGACCCGGATGCCCACATTGAGCCGCTCGACATCGCAGCCCATTTTTTTAAGATCCCGGTTCAGGCGGTCGAGATCACTCACATTGTCTTCCAGGGTGGGCGGCGAGAGCTCAAGGGGAACCTCCCGAAGCATGGGCTCGATTCCATCCACCAGGCCCTTATACTTCTCCGTAACATCCCGGCCCATTCCGGCGATTTTAAGCCGCCGCTTTACCGCTTCTTCAGGAATCCGGACCGTCACATCTTCCTTGACCCTGCTCTGGCATGCCAGTACATACCCTCTGTTCTTCTCCGTTTCGCTCAGAAGCGCGGTGGGAGATGTCTCCACCTTTCCGGATTCCACCACAAGGCGGCATTTTCCGCAGGATCCCTTTCCGTTGCAGGAGGCGTTGAGGTGGACATCCGCCAACCGGGCCGCCTCCAGAAGCGTCGTGCCCTCCGGTACTTCGATTTGCTTCTCCTGGTTGGAAAAAACGACTTTTCGGTTTCCGCCGGCCGATTCCGCCGCTTTGTCTTCGGCGTCCCATTTTTGTTTTCGTTTACTGAGAAACCAGATGGGGCAAGAAGAGCGGAATTTGCAGTAGATTTCAGGATCCGGGCACTTCAGGCATTCTTCGCACAGGTAAGTGTCATGCTTCATGCACAGGTAGCTGGTCTCCCGATCAGGGTGATGGATGCATTTCCCCATAATTATGCCTCACAGTACGTTCTCAATAGCAGCTTCGAGCTTCGTCCGGTTGGTCATCCCCGTAATCTGCCCGGCAAGCCGGCCTTCCTTGAATAAGAGGAGTGTCGGAATTGCCTTGATACCGTATTTTGCGGGTATCGCCGGGTTGTCGTCCACGTTGCATTTAGCGAATACCATCCGGGACCCGAATTTGTCGGCCAGTTCTTCCACAACGGGTGCAATGGCGCGGCAGGGTCCGCACCAGGGCGCCCAGAAATCGACCAGTGTCGGTTTTTCCGATTGCAGTACATGATGTTCGAAATTGCTGTCTCCAATCTCCATCAATCCTTCCGCCATGACGTTTTCCTTTCCACAAAATTTAATGATTTAAACGAATTTGCAAAGATGAACATATATCATCGCATTATTTATCTCAGTGGCTTTTTAATCAGCCATATTATCAAATTGCCTCCGCTTTCATCCTTTTCCTCGATAACCGTCAATACATCTTTGCATCCAGCCAGAATGCATTTCAGGTCCGCTGCAATGCCGGCATCGTCAGCGATAACCTCCAGTCGCTCTCCGGGCGGCATCCTCCGGAATGCATTGGTCACCTGGAGTAGAAAAAGCGGGGTAATCGCATTTCGCGAATCAAACAATTCCATTGGATCCTCCCGAATAGCCTCTTCGATCTGGTCCTCTCTCCAGAGGTATTCTGCAAGGGGGGTGCCAGGAGTTAGAACGGCGAGTGACTAAAGATAGAACAGCGAGTGCCTAAAGTGACTAAAGTGAGCTAAAGTGCCTAAAGTTGTGGTATCGTTTCACTCCATCATTTTTTTAAAACGACAGAATTCATTAACTTTAGGCACTTTAGCTCACTTTAGTCACTTTAGGCACTCGAAGTTTTTGTTTCCCCTTGCCAACACCCTGTTCATATGTTAATTTTCTGAACACTTAAACTGTCAACTTTTTGAACAAATGATCTCATGAGCGTACAGAACCAGAACCAATACTGGAAAACCATCGTCGATACGATTCAGGACGGGGTGATGGTGGTGAATCCCGAGGGCACCATTATTTCCGTCAATCGCGGATTTGAAGAAATCACCGGCTTCGTCAAGGAAGAAGTGCTGGGGAAAT
>JBECKW010000284.1:0-15416 GCA_040235505.1 Desulfobacterales bacterium | reverse complement strand
AGCGCCACCAGTATTTTGGCAAGATCGCTCTGGTACAATGCGACACGGATACTATACCCGATACCGGCCCTGGCTGCAATGAATTCAGCCACGATGGTGCCGGCCATGGCCAGGGTGGCGCTGCCGGCGATGACGGTGGTGAGTTTGTGAAGATTTTCAAAAGCCCGGATTTTCACTTCGAGCTGCCAGCGCATCCGATGGGTGGTGGTGTAAAAATGCTCCACATCGGCCACCGGTTCACTCATGATGCCCAGGACCGAAAGCAGTACCGGGAAATAACAGATCATGGCCGCAATAAGGAGCCGGGTTAAAAATCCATCCCCCAGGAGGAGGAAAATGATCGGCGCCAGGGCCACGATGGGGTATGCTTGGACATTGTAGGCCGCCACCTTGACAAAGGAGCCCACCCAGGATGTCTGGCGTCCCACGATCCCCACAAAAATCGCCAACACGATGGAAATGATCTGTCCGATCACCGCCACCTTCAGGGTGTCGAGCACATCGCCGCTGTACCTGAAAAAAACTTCCCGGGTAGTTTGCCAGATGACTGCGGGGGAGGGGATGACATAGTTGGAGAGCCCCAGGCCGTATTTGAGAGCGATCAGAATGGCCAGCCCGAGGAGATAGATGAGCAGGAACTGAACCAGGCGTCTAAGAAGCATTCATGACCTCCAGCATGGTTTTTTCCACCTCCGCAGTTTCCGGAGGCCGTTGCGCGGTTGCATCCCGGCCCGCGACAAAGAGCGTCTGGGGCTGCTTGGCGGCGTCCCGAAGTACGAGAACCCGTCGGCAGAATTTTGAGACCTCCAATACATTGTGGGAGATATAGAGAAAAAACTTTTCCGGAAACAGGGCTTTGATTTTCAGGATGATCGCCTCCCGCATGGGTTCATCCACATTGGCGAGGCTTTCGTCCATTGCCAGCATGTTAAAATCCTGGACCAGGTAGCGAATGAGGTTGATCCTGTTTTTCTGCCCCAGGGACAGGTTTGAAAACCGTTTCCCCGCAACCTCGGCCAGGCCGAAGGCGTCGACGAGCTCGTCTTTCAGGCCTGTTCGGTCCGGGGGGGTGATCTTTTCGAGGTGACGCCCCACCACGGACCAGTCCGGAAGCCGTTCGAAATTGTAGGTGAAGAGACGCCGGTTCAAGTCGTCTGTGGAAACTTCTCCCGCAAAATCTGGGAGATTACCGGTCAGAATTTTCGCCAGGGATGTTTTGCCCACCCCGGAAGGACCGAAAAGGGCATGAAAACCGGGATGATCGATTTTAAAGGTAAGCCCGACCAGAACTGGATGCTCGGCATTCTGGTACCGGTAAGTGATGTTACGGCATTCAAGTTTCAATGGTCCTCCAAAAAATCCGCGACCGCCTGTTTGAACCGATGGTCCGTCAGCAGGGTCAGATGGTCCCGATTCGGTATCATCCGAACGGTTGCCCGGGGGATTTCCGCCTGGATGCGTTCGGGCGGGCCTACAAAGTCATCGCTTTTCCCCCCCACGATGAGCACCGGCTGCGGGATTTGGCTGCAGGGGGGGAGTTCGCCCGTATGAACCCCCCGGCTGCAGGCCGCAAGAGCCCGCAGATCGCTTCCGGTATGCTCGGCAAAGTCCCGGACCATCCGAAGCGTTGCATCGGTGATGGATTTGGGGGTTCTGGTGGTCATGGCTTCGGCGATTCTCTCCCCTCTGCCCATTTCGCTCATGAAGTAGTCCCCGACGCCCCCCAGGATGCCTTTTCGAAAACGATGCGGGGCGGCGGCCAGAAGATACATGGAAAGCCAGGCGCCCATGGAATATCCCATGAGATCGGCCTGCCGCAGCTTGAGATGATCCATCAGTTCCAGAACATCCTCACCTATTCGCTGTGGGCTGTAGGACCCGGGGTCATGAAATTTGCTGCTGCCGCCATGCCCCCGCAAATCGAGGGCAACCACTTTCCGGCCGAGAGACAAAAAAAAATCAAACCAGCCGGTGTTTTTCCAGTTTATCTCCAGGTTGCTGCCGAAACCGTGGAGCAGTACCAGGGCTTGCCCCATGCCTTCGATTTCGAAATTGATATCCGCACTCCCTCGGAAAAGCATATGTATATCTCCGCTGTATGGCAGATCGAGATTTTATTCTAAAAATAATACTTCTGCATGCCGATAAATAAACTACAATAATTACGAAACGTTGACAATAGAAGGATTGAAAATGTTATTTATTTGGTGTATCAGGGGCATATGAAAAAATTCCTTGATTATTTGAGGGTATTTAAATTCATCGGCATATTCGGAACCATCGCCGCCGGTGTTTTTTTATTGGTATCGATGCCCAACCCCCTCGCCGGTGCCCAGTCTTCCACGACAATATTGTGCAAGGCGGACTCGGTGCTGATTAAAAAGTCCGAAAGAAAGCTCTACCTTTTAAAGGACGGAAAAGCGTTTCGGAATTACCATATCGCGCTTGGGAAAGAACCTCTGGGTGCCAAACTGTTTGAAGGGGACAACAGGACACCGGAAGGGAAGTACGTTCTGGACTGGCGAAACAACCATAGCAATTTTTACAAATCGATCCACATTTCTTATCCGAATTCAGAGGACCTCGCGTTTGCAAAAGCGGTGGGCGGTCACGCCGGAGGCGAAATCATGATTCACGGGATCCCCGATAACCCGGAATTTCCGGCATGGCTTTATACAGAATTTGACTGGACCGACGGCTGCATCGCGGTCTCAAACGAGGCCATGGACGAAATATGGTCCAGCGTGGACGAGGGAACGCCGATTCGCATTTTGCCGTAAAACAAAAGGATGAAGGACGGACTGTTCTGTCAGATCAAATTTCCGGATTAAATTGTGCCGCGTTTTTCGACAGTGCTGAAGGATAATTCAACACCCTTTATAACTAACAGAGATTAAAGTAGATAATAATATTTTTCCCGCATAAAAAGCCTTCCGCGAAAATATCTGTCGTAATAAACCCCAATCCACGAATCAAGCAGCAAAGGAGCGGATGAAGGGTTGCCACTTTATATGTTAAATAATATCAGATGGTTTATTTGGGCTCTATAGAACGCCTTGGGCCATGGCATACCCCTTGCTCATTGAATTGATAAAAACCAACCTCATTAAAGGAGACAGGGACATGGCGGAAAAGGCGAAAGAAACCAAACGGAGTCAGATTGGCTATGGTTCTTCCTATCATCGGGCCGGTGCCCGGAGCGAAGATACCTCCGGGAATGTTGAAGCGGTCCTGGGGGGCCAAACCTGGATGATCACACCGGATAAAACCCTGAAGGTAGAAAATCCCTGTATCTGGATGCAGGCGGGTGTGGTTGGCCATAAGAACTGCAACAATTTTTACGACTGCACCTCCTGCCGCTATGACCAGGGGATGAAGATGCAGACAGCCAAAGGCAAACAGGTCAGTTGGCAGGATGCCATGCGAAGACGTCCGCAACTGAGCCGGATATGCCGCCACTCCCTGACCGGCCGCATCCCGCGCCGTGTGTGCGCCTATGATTATCAATGCGGCACCTGTGATTTCGATCAGTTTTTCGAGGATGTCTGGACAGTGAAAACCAAAACGCATCCTTCGGATCGCCAACAGGTACGGGGCTTTGACGTTCCCTTCGGGTATTACTACGACAACGGCCATACCTGGGCAAGGATTGAAAGCGGGGGCAGCATTCGGGTGGGCATGGACGATTTTGCCCTCAAAATGCTGGGGGTTGCCGATGGTTATAATTTGCCGCTCATGGGAAAGGAGCTGACCCATGGAAAGGCGGGTTGGGGCTTACGGCGGAAGGATCATCAGGCCGAGGTGCTTTCCCCGGTGAGCGGTGTGATTGTCGAAGTGAATGCGGGCGCGCGGGAAAATCCGGAAGCACTGAATCGCGATCCCTACGGTGACGGCTGGCTGTTTGTGATACACACCCGGGATATCAAAAAAACAATGGAGCCCCTCATGGCCACGGCCGAGAGCCTCAACTGGATGAACCATGAGGTGCATCGCCTGGAGGAGATGATCGAAAGCGTTGCAGGCCCCCTGGCGGCGGACGGCGGCTATCTTACGGATGATATCTATGGCGCGATGCCGGCGCTGGGATGGGAGAATCTGACAAGGGCGTTTTTGAGGACGTAGGAGCAGAGGGCAAAGAGCAAAGGGCAGAGGGTTAAGGGCAGAGTGTCAAAGAGTGTGCTTTTCGGCACTTGAAGAGAGGTGACTTATGGTCGCTGTGATTCAGAGTTTTGGAAAGACCCGAACGGCTTCCCAGTGCATCTGGATGCAGGCGGGGGCGATTCGGAAAAAGGTGTGTCGGCTCTCCTTCCGGTGCCATGAATGCCGATTCGACCGGGCACTTCGGAAAGCCGTTAAGGAAAATTATCGTCGCCGGGACAACGGGGAGCCGCTTTTAAGCAGGCGGGACCAGCTGGTGTTCTGGAAAGATATCCTTCGGAAGCGTCCTCCCTGGAAACAACCCTGTATTCACCATATGAAGGACCGTATCGATTTTCGGACCTGCACCAACGCCTATCAATGCAGTGATTGTGAATTCGATCAGTTTTTTCAGGATCAATTTGCGGTTCATGCTGTCATGCGGCCTGTGGACCTGCTTTCGGCCAAGGGGGTGGAGATTCCCCAGGGCGTTTACCTTCACCCCGGGCACCTATGGCTCAGCGTTGAAGCGGACGGCATCGTTCGGGTGGGGCTGGACGATTTCGCCCGGCGGATACTGGGGCCGTCGGAGAGGGTGGAGGCGCCTCTGGTGGGAAAACAGGTGAGGCAAAACCGGCCTGCCATCCGGGTTTTCCGGAAGGGGAAAGCCGCCGAGCTGTCGGCGCCCGTGAGCGGGGTGGTGACGGATACCAACCCAATCCTGCGGGAGTCCGGAAAAGCCGCCCATGAAGACCCCTATGCGTCGGGGTGGGTTATGCGACTGCATCCCGACAACCTCCGGCAGGATCTTCAGAGCCTGATGATCGGGGATGAATCCAGGCAGTTCCTGGACAGTGAAGTGGATCGGCTTTTCCAGATGATCGAAGAGACGGCCGGGCCCCTGGCCGCCGACGGCGGCACCCTTGGGGATGATATTTTCGGGAGCCTTCCTGAAATCGGGTGGGAGAGACTGAGCCGGGAGTTTTTCAGCCGGATCGAGAGTTAAAAACATAACAAAAAACATTCCACCACAGAGAGCACAGAGGTCACAGAGAAATACAACAAAACCTTAAATCGGGTTTTTTCTCTGTGCTCTCTGTGTCGTCTGTGGTTTCAATTTTTAATATCTTACTATGCCAAAGTCTTCGACGCCTTCCGCATCATTTCCCCGATTTTCAAATTGTGCGGGCAGACGGATTCGGCGGGGGTGTAGTCCGTCGTGGCCAGGCTCTTTTTAAAGTCAGGGGAAAGTTCCCGGAAAAGATCCCGGGCCCGGTCCCTTTCGTGGTAACTGTTGTAATACATCATATACCGCATGACATCTGGGATTCTCGCGTCGGCGCTCATGGCCGACATGCATTTCCCGCATCCCTGGCAATAGGAACCGCATTCGGCCTGGGCAAGACGGCTCAGCACCTGGTGGTCGTTCGATGAGAGATTCACGCTGTCGGCGGCGGCCGCCACGTTGTCTTTGAGGATGGTGAGGTTACTGACATTGGAGCAGATGGCGGCGATGCGTTTGTCACTCCAGATAGCCTTGAGTTTTGCCTGTTCCAGGGTGTAGCCCTTATCCATGAAATGCTTGGTGGCGGCGAGGGCTTCCGGTGTCTCCTTGGCGTCGGGGGTTTTCCCCTGGGATTTGATGGCGATGAGCCCGATGCCGGCCTTGGTGCAGGCCTCGATTTGTTTGTTGATCTCCTCCTTTTGCATCAGGATGTAATTATAGGTGACCATGAGCGCGTCAATCCAACCCATTTCGATGGAATCCGCCACGACCTGATCGTTGCCGAGGTGCGAGCTGAAACCAAAGAGCTTGATCTTGCCTTCCTTCTTTTTTTGCTCCACCATTTTCCGGACGTCCGGAGAGACGCTTTTGACACCGTTGTGCAGTTCGGTGAGAAGATACAGGTCGATATGATCGGTGTTCATCCTTTTGCATGATGCATCGATGGCATCGCTGATCTGCTGGGGGTCGGTTTTATCCGTTCCCTTGGTGCAGATGAAAACCTTATCCCGGTCTTCCGGGTACTTGCTGAAATACTCTCCGATTCCGATTTCGCTTTTGCCGTTTTCGTACCGGTCCGAGGTGTCCCACAGCCGGGCGCCCATCTGAAACCCCATCCTCAGCAGGTTCTGGTTGGTGGTCCAGTCGATGCCGCCCAGGGAAAGAATAGAGACCGGAATGCCGGATTTCCCGAGAATGCGGGTGGGAACTTTGAGCTGGGTGTTGCTCTTGGCGCTGTCCGCGGCCAGGAGTGTTCCGGGAAGTCCGGTGGCAAGGGCCACGGATGCACCGCCGACGCTTGTGGTTTTCAAGAAGGTCCTTCGGTCCATACCGGTTTTCTGATCTTTCATGGGGTGGTCCTCCTGTTATTTCCCGGGCCATGGCGCCGGGGGTTCAATTGTATGCCATTATGAGTTGGGCTTTGGGCGTGTGGTGTTGCGACTGAAACGTGTTTCGACCCACTATATGCAAACTGCCGCTGCCGGTCAAGCAGCGGCAGTTTGTTTGCCGAAAAAAAGTGCGATGGATGACCTCACAACCCCTCCGCATTTCGGGAAGGGATTGTGAGAATGAATCAACTAATCATTGGGTTTATTTTTAAGGAAGAGCGAAAGGATAAACCCGGCAAAACAAAGGCCCGCCATGATGCTGAGGGGCTGCTGGTAGTTACCGGTGGCGGCCAGGGATTTTCCGAGCCACCAGACGGCTACCGTACTGCCGATCACGATTCCCACAAACATGGCCAGCCCGCCCAGTTTCCCGCCGATTTCTCTCGCATAATTCTTCGCGATGTAGGACTGGGTCTGGGGATTGACCATGGAGAAGAAGAAAGCCGTAATGATAAAAACGATGGTCAGTACGGACTGTGTGCCGGTGATGAAACTGAGTTTCGTGCAATATGAACCGATGGCTCCCAGGAGAAAACCGATGGCGATGACCGGTCGGACTTTTCCGCCGAATACTTTTTCGGTCACGAAACCACCGATGAAAGATCCGACACAGAAAAATCCCACCGCCCAGGAAAGGGTGTTGGCGCCGACGTTTCCTTCGGCCCTGCCAAGACCGGCCGGTATGGCATCTACCGCCGAGGAGATATAGGGCTCGACGATGGAGTTGAGCTGCTGGAAGATACCCGACATGAGGGTGAAGCAGAGAATGGCGATCCAGGTCATGGGATTGGCCAGCGCTTTCCAGAAGAGGCCCCAGGAACCGTCATCCTGTCCGCCCTTTGCGGCTTCCACCGGTGCCGTGGATACTTTCGGACCGAAGAATGCGATGATGGAGAGAACGATGCCGATAATGCCGACATAGGAGAGGATTCGCAGGGCCCCGAAAACGTCACCCGAAGCGGTGGCAATGCGGGGGAAAATCTGAAGCCCGACGATGATCCCGAGGGACACGGCAAACCCTTGAGCGCCGGTGGCGATGGATCTTTCGTTTTCGGGAAAATAAGAGGCGGCAACGGGAATTGAGGCGGCCATCACCGGCCCCGTGCCGAATCCCTGGAGGAATCGGATGAACATCATGCCGTTATAGGTGTCGCCGATAATCGGCATCAGGTAAGCCCCGATCATGATCAGAATCAGACCACCGATGAAGACCTTGAGTGGCCCGAGTTTGTCCAGAAGGTAGCCCCCCAGGAGCGCGGCAATCCCGAGAAAAAAGTTGAAGATTCCCATGGTCACCCAGACCACCTGGCCCGGGTCGACTCCCGGCATGGCGCCGAAGAGTTTGCTCATAACCGATGCGGGAGCAATCAGGGCCATGGATGTGGTGGCCGTCACGATGATCATCGTGAAGAAGATATACCAGCGAAAACCAGAATATTGAGTGTCCGTCATCTTTCCCTCCATCTATAGATTATTTAGAGTCCCAATCGAAAAAATCCATTCGATTTACGTTTTTTCAACTGCAAGTCGTCATGCGGCACCAATGCAGAACGATCCTTAATAGGATGAAGCCGTCAAGAACTTATCAATAAAATGTAAAAATATGTGAATCAAGGGTTGCCAATTTGTTTCGGGGCATGGGAGATTCCTTTAAAGGGACGGCACCGGTGGGCATCCGGTCCTCTTTTCCTTTTACGAGGTCCCGGGTCCAGCCGGACTCCTCCCCCCTGGACGGAAAAAAAACTTTTCGGAATCGATCTTTGCCCCATTGAGCATTTGGGCATATGCTAAAAACCCAAATGCAGATTTATCGCAAAACGGATTTTGCATGTCAATTATAATTTTTCAAGCGCATCGCCGAGCAGTACCTTGCAGTACCTGCAAAACTGGTCCGATTTTTGGTCCACATCCGATTCGCTGCGGCAATAATGCATGAGGCATGCCGGGTCTGTGCAGTGGCGGAGGTTGAATGTGTGGCCCAACTCGTGGACGGTCTCCTTGGCCAGGCGGGAGGAAAAGCGCTCCGTGGTGTTTGTGCCGGAGAAGTCGGTTGAAAGCCGACAGCTTGAAACGATGCAGGCCTTGCCGCCCAACTGGGCCTCCCCGAATACATAGGTCAGGATGGGGATAAACAGATCATCCCGGCAGAGGGCCGCCACTTTCAGGACGTCGGGGGGTGCTTCGGCGGCCAGTTTTTCGAGGATAGGGGTGCTGTGATACTGACTGCGGTTTGCATCCCATGCGAACTGAATGTTATCGAGCATTGGCCGGATACAGGCATCGAGGCCAAAAACCTTCCGGATCATTCGGGCGATCGGATCGAGGACCTCCCCGGGGAAAATGCCGATGGGAGAAATGAGGATTTCGTATGGAATCCGTCTATTCAATGAGAATTCCGGATGCCATATCGGGTTATCTTGCTGTAAAGGGTCGAACGGTCGATACCCAGAATTTTTGCACACCGGGAGATATTCCAGTGGTTTTGTTCGAGAACCTGAAGAATATAAATTTTTTCCATCTCCCTGAGGGAGCCGGTGGCGGGCATTGGCTGGAACGGCGTGCAGAGGATGGGCAGGTACTTCGGATCGATCACTCTGCCCGGGCAGATCACCACGGCCCGTTCCACGGCGTTTTCAAGCTCCCGAACGTTCCCGGGCCATTCATAGAGCATCATTTCATCCAACGCCTCCCGGCTGATTTTTTCAACGGGTTTGTTGGTCTCCTGTGAAAACCGGTATAGAAAATGTTCCGCAAGAAGGGGTATATCGTCCTTTCTCTGCCGAAGAGGCGGCATTTCGAAGGTGATGACGTTGAGCCGGTAAAAAAGATCCTGCCGGAAAGTACCTTCCCGGATTGCTGTCTCCAGGTTGCGGTTGGTGGCGGCCACCACCCGGAAATCGGCCTGCAGCGGCTGAGTGCCACCAACCCGGTAAAAGACGCCGTCCTCGAGCACCCGAAGAAGATCTATCTGCATGCGCATGCCGATCTCGCCGATCTCATCCAGAAACAGGGTGCCGCCGTGGGCCAGTTCCAGACGGCCCTTCTTGGTTTCCTTGGCATCCGTGAACGCTCCCCGCTGATATCCGAATAGCTCCGTTTCCATCAGATGCTCGGGCATGGCTCCGCAGTTGACCGTTACAAAGGGTCCCCCGGCTCTCCGGCTCTGGGTGTGAATGGCCTTGGCGGCAAGGCCCTTCCCGGTGCCGGTCTCCCCGGTGATGAGCACGGTGGAATCCTGGGGCGCCACAGAACAGATAAGATCGAACACCGCCTGCATGGATGCCGACTGGCCGATGAGGCTTTCGAACCGCACCCGGTCCTGGTGCCGGGCCTTCAAGTACTGGCTTTCCCGGATTTCTGCCTGGCGGGTCGTGATTTTTTCGACAATAACCCCCAGCTCATTGGGGTCGAAGGGCTTTAACAGGTAATCCGTGGCCCCGTTTTTCATGGCATCGATGGCTGTTGAAATGGATCCGTAGGCCGTGATCATGACCACCGCCGTATCGCTGTCCGTTTCCCGGACCTGCTTGAGCACATCCAGTCCGCTGATGCCTTCCATTTTAATGTCCACCAGCATGATGTCGAAGTGATTTTTTTGGGCCATGGAAAGGGCCTCTTCGCCGCCGGCCGCGGTTTGAACCATGTGTCCGTCACGTTTCAGCCACCCGGAAAGCGATTCACGAATAATCAGCTCATCATCAACGATCAGAATGTTTGCCTTGCCCATGGATACCTCCCAAATCCGCCAAAGGCGGTAGCTCATAGCTTTTAGCTCATAGCTGACAGCAACAAGTTCTTAGACCTTTATCAGAAATACAGACGCTGTCCGAGAGCGTGCTTTATAATAACTTTGTGCCTTTGTCCCTCTGTGCCTTTGTGCCTTCCGCCTCAGGCGGCTCAGGCACTTTGATTTTCAGTCTCCGGTTTCAGGGGAAACACCAATCTGAATCGTGTGCCTTTGTTGACGGTGGAGGTCACTTCAATGGTGCCGCCGTGGTCCTGGACGATGCCGTAGGCAACCGACAGGCCGAGACCGACGCCTTTTCCCTCTTTTTTGGTGGTGAAAAACGGCTCGAAAAGCCTGGGAATATCCCGGGAGGGGACCCCGATGCCGGTGTCTTCGATCAGAATGGAGATCTGGTTTTCCTTGAGGTGGTGATGTGTGGAGATAGTGAGTGTGCCGCCACCATTTGTTTCCATGGCTTCGGCGGCATTGGAGATGAAATTCATGAAAACCTGTTGAAGCTGGTCGCCGGAGCCGGTGATGTTCGGCAGGGTGTCATCGAATTCGGTATGGATTTTGATATTCCCGAGTTTCAGAAGATTCGCATGAATCATCAAAGTCCTCTCGATCAGCCGGTTGAGGTCGATCCGGTTGACTTCCAGTTTCGACTGGCGCGAAAAGGCCAGGAGGTTGGATATGATCCGGCTGATTCTGCGGGTTTCGGTTTCAATCAGGCCCAGGTACTGCACCAGAGTTCCCCGTTCCTCCTCGCACCATTCATCGTCGCCGAGCATCCGCTTCCCCAGGATCGAGAGATTGAGGATGCCGGCAATGGGGTTGTTGATCTCGTGCACCACCGAGGCGGAGAGCTTTCCCAGGGACGCCATTTTGTCCTTGTGAAGAAGTTTGGCGTGGGTCTCTTCCAGTTCGCGCGTTCTTTGTTCCACCATTTCTTCGAGGCGGTGGGTCAGTTCCTCCTCCTGTTTTTTTCTTTCGGTGATGTCGTGGCTGATGTAGATATACCGGGAGATTTTGCCCCCCTTTTCCCAGATGGGATATACATTGACCTCGAAATATCGAACGCCGCCGCCTTCCCGCTGATAGCGATGGATCTGGTGAACCGGTCCGTGAAGGGAGATAACTTCCACCAGCGGGCAGGGGTTCAGAGTGTCGGAACAGGGACGATTGAACTTTCGGAAGACTTCATAGCATCTTTTCCCGATGACATTTTCGTGACGGTGTCCCATTTTCTCCAGAAACGATTCGTTGGCCTCCAGGATTTCCATTTCCGGTGACAGGACCAGGATGAAATCGCGAATCCCGTTCACGATGGTCTCCATGGCCATTTTCTGTTCCCGGAGTTCGCGCTCCTCCCGGCCGATGGCCTGCCAGAACAGGCTGAAGACATTATAGGAAAGCAGTCGGATCCGGGTGGGCCGGGTTGCCAGAATGTCGTAGAAAATCCGTGCATCGGGGGTGAGGATGATGATGAGATGGATATGATGGCGCGGATCGTACAGATCGTGATAGTCCGCAAGTGTCAGGATTTTGAGTTCTTTCGCCATCAGTATGCCCGGTGAGGCGGGATCCGGATCGGCCACTGCCAGAATCGGGGCGCTGACGCCTTCTCCCGAGGGGCTGAATACGGTCTTTTCCAGGATTTCGCGGCACAACTCCCCGCCTCCGACAATGGCGATGTTGATGATAGATGAGGCTTCTTCGATGGTCATGTCGGGGAATCCTCCAGCATTCGGTTTGGTTATATTTTACTTGACTAAATAAATAATGTCTAATATTGTTTTATACAAGAAATGAATGTCATTCATAAAATTATCAGCAGTGCAGCAACATCGTTGGCGACCCTGCTGAGAACCTCACGCGTCGCATTTTGCCTAGACAAACCAGCGCACCCTTTGGTCTGTTACTGACCAACGCTTTTTGGGCGTCGTCCATATACGAATTTGATGCAGATCCAACAAAGTGTCAGCCCATCTTTAACCTTGAGAGGTGTTTCCCATGATTGTCGCAGACAAGAAGCCGGTCGAAGAGATTATCCATCAGATCCGGGACAAGAAACGCATCCTGATTCTGGGATGTAACGAATGCGTAACCGTGTGCGAAGCAGGCGGCAAAAAGGAAGTGGGCATTCTGGCATCGGCGCTCAGGATGTATTTCCTGAACCGGGGGGAGGAAAGGACGATTGAGGAAAGAACCCTGGAGCGCCAGTGCGACCGGGAATATCTGGATGAGATTCGGGACATAGCGGGTGATTATGATGCCATCGTGTCTCTTGCCTGCGGGGTCGGGGTTCAGTTCACCGCCGAACACTACCACAACCTGGCGGTGTATCCCGGGGTCAACACCTGTTTCATGGGCGGCGCGGAACACCGGGGGCTGTGGACGGAGCGATGTCAGGGGTGCGGTCAGTGCATTCTAGCGTATACCGGCGGTATCTGCCCCGTTTCCCGATGCGCGAAGCGCCTGCTGAACGGGCCCTGCGGCGGGTCGACCCGGGGAAGCTGCGAAATCAACAAGGAGATCGACTGCGCCTGGCAGCTCATCATCGATCGGCTCAAGGCGCTTGGGCGAATGGAGGACTACGAAACACTGATTCCCATCAAGGACTGGTCCACGGACAGGGCAGGAGGACCGAGGAAAGTGGTGAGGGAGGACGTTCAGGAATGAGTGCAAACACACCGAGCAGACTGGAAAAGGTATTAAGGGCGGGGCATCTGGCGGTCACCTCCGAATGCGGACCCCCCCGGGGCAGTGACCCCGATGTCATTACGGAGAAGGCAAATCTCATCAAGGATTACGTGGATGCCATCAACATCACGGACAACCAGACTTCCATGACCCGCTTGTGCAGCCTGGCGGCGTGTATCCGGTTGAAGCTCATGGGGCTTGATCCGGTGCTACAGATGGTCACCCGGGACCGGAACCGGATCGCCATCCAGAGTGATATTCTGGGGGCGGCCTCTTTTGATATCCATAACATGCTCTGCCTGTCCGGAGACCACCAGAGTTTCGGGGACTGTGCCAAGGGGCAGAACGTACATGATCTGGATTCCCTGCAGCTGCTCCAGACCGTCCGCCAGATGCGGGACGAAGGAAAATTTCTGGGAGGCGATGAAATTCAGCGTCCGCCGAAGATGTTCGTGGGGGCGGCGGCCAATCCTTTTGCCGATCCGTTTGAAATCCGTGTCCCGCGGCTTGCAAAAAAAATCGCGGCGGGTGCCGAGTTCATCCAGACCCAGTGCATCTACAACATTGATAAATTCAAAGAGTGGATGGAACTTGCCGGCGATCGGGGGCTTCTGGACAAGGTGTTCATTCTGGCGGGTGTCACCCCGCTCAAGTCGGCGGGCATGGCCAAGTACATGAAAAACCGTGTGCCGGGGATGGATGTTCCCGATGAGGTGGTTCAGCGGATGGCGGCGGCACCCAAGGAAGATCAGCCCAAGGTGGGAATCGATATCTGCGTGGAGTCCATTCAGCGGCTCAGGGAGATTCCGGGGGTCAAGGGATTCCATGTGATGGCCATTGAATGGGAGGAGAAAGTTCCGGAAATCGTGGAGAGGGCGGGGCTTTATCCGAGGCCGAAGGTTGAGTGATGGTAACGGCAAGTGCCTAGAGTGCCTAAAGTGCGCTAAAGTGCCTAGAGTTGAGGTATTCTGTCGGTTTTATGAGTTATTTTGTCCTTAATTCTATGCAATGGCATTTGAGCATATAGCAGAGAGCAGAGGATATGAGGCAAAGGGTATGGTGCAGATAGCAGAGATCATAGGGCCGCTGGGGATAAAATTGGTAGAATACATTAACTCTAGGCACTTTAGCGCACTTTAGGCACTCTAGGCACTCGCAGTTTAGCTCCATGCTTCATATTTAAGGGTGTTTCATTTAACCGAAAGGAGGACTGAATGGCAGAGAAAAAGAGAATTCTAGTCGTGGATGATGAACCGGATTTCGCTGCCATCGTTCAGGCGAATCTGGAAAAAGAAGGATTCCAAGTTGAAGTCGCATACAACGGTGTGGAGGGGATCGAAAAAGTAAAGGCATCCCCGCCGGACGCCATTGTCCTGGATGTGATGATGCCGGAAAAGGACGGATACCAGATGTGCGCCGAGCTGAAACGCGACAGCAATTATTCGGATATCCCCATTGTCCTGCTCACCGCCGTGGCTTCCCATGTCAGCTCCACCCGCTATTCCCACAGCGATGGGATGAGCACCGAAGCCGACGATTATCTTCCGAAACCGGCCTCGGCTGCGGATATCACCGAAAGCATCAAAGGCCTGCTCGGGATGTAGAATCGAACGAAAGCATGAAAGTTTTCTGTCTTCTCAGCGACGAGCGGGCGTTTCGCTCCAAATCTCCGGCGGTATATACCGAGATACTGAAGCGAAGCGGCATCCAAGGTGCCTACGTTCCTTTCAAGGTGGCTCCGGACCAGCTCGGTCAAGCGGTACAGGGGCTTCGGGTGCTCAATATCGCCGGTGCCAATGTGACGGTGCCTTACAAGGAAGCGGTGATGCCGTACCTGGACTCGTTTTCCGAAGGCGCAATGATGATCGGTGCCATCAATACCATCGTGCGCAATGGAGACGAACTCAAGGGATATAATACCAATGCCATCGGGTTCATGGATGCGCTTCGTGGTATCGGTTTCGAGATGGCCGGAAAAACCGCCCTGGTCATCGGAAACGGCGGCATTGCCAAGGCCGTTGTGTTTATTCTGAACTGGCTTCTGGCGGATACTATTTTTATTGCCGGCAGGAATCAGGAAAAATCCGGAAGAATTGTGGAAAAAATCGGCGGACGATCGATCTCCCTGGAAACACTGGAAAAGGAGCCGATCGCCGCCGACCTCGTGGTCAACGCCACATCGGTATCGGATCCGGAGGAATCTCCCGAAATGGATGCGCGGGTTCACAAGCTTCAGGTACCCGGCTGCAAGCTCCTGGTGGATATGAACTACGGCCGCCGGAACAATTTCTGGGAATCCTGGGCGCTTCGTAACAACACAACGTTCATGGATGGGCTTTCAACCCTGGCCCATCAGGCCCGCCGGAGTTTTCTTCTGTGGACAGGCATTCAGATCTCAACCGAAGAATTCAGACAAGTGCTTGACGACTCCGGCTGGATGTCGATGGCCAGTTAG
>JBECKW010000241.1:0-35114 GCA_040235505.1 Desulfobacterales bacterium | reverse complement strand
CCGAAACCGATGTCCTTCTCATATACCTCATTGATATTGTCGGAAAGTGTTTCATGTTCCCGGAGGCTGTTGACGACCTCCTGGTCCAGTGTGCTCAATTCGCCTTGCTCATCTTCCAGTAGGGATTGTATAGACAATGACCGGAAATGGTTCAAATCATCGGCACAGATCTGTCCATCATCGGGAAAATCGGGAAAAGCCTTTTTGATTTCTGCGACCACCATCGGGCGTACAAGGGCCCCCGGCAGCATGTTTTCCTTTGCCTTGCCGCATACGCTGCATATTCGAGGATGTCTGTTGTCATCGGGTGTTTTGCGGTTGGATTCCATTATAATTCCCCTTATTGGCAAATGACATTGATTCAATACCCTTAACTATCATAAAAAAGGGCAGGCCTTCACGATTATTATACCATCGGGTTGTGAAGACCTGCCCAAACTTTTTAAAGCGTGGATGTCGGAGCGTTCTATTTTTCGGCAACCACGCCGATATAGGTGACGCTGCCGTCTTCGGATGTCGAAGTCCTGTCAGCCTTGATTTTCCCCTCCACCGTCGAATCCTTTGAAACAACCAATTTCGATATGTAAGAGGTGTCCTTGACGGTCCAGGTAGATCCGTTTTCAAGGTAGACGATGACGCCATTGTTCACGGTTTCGCTCGGGGTTGTTGCCACATCACCGAGGTTATTGCGGTTGCCGTATCTTACACCGCTTTTTTCGTAATCAGCATCCGTTTTTTTCATGCTTTTGAGGATAATATTCACGTTATGCCGGGTGGTTCCGGAAGAGATAATTCCGTCGACCTGGCTTTTTTTGAAATGCAGGACGAGGTTCTGCCCGGTGGTTCGGGCGTTATAGAAGTCCCCTTTGATGGCCGTATCTCCGTTGCAGTCCGTGAAGTCCGCCACGACGTTCTTGTTGAACATGTAGGTCGCGTCGGCGCCCATGAACTGGCAGGTTCCGTAATCGTATTCCCGGGTCAAGTCATGCGTCTCGTCTTTCACTGCCGTTTTGTCCACGATGTCGATTTTCTGGTCGATCACGGTCTTGCCGTCTTCGCCGTATAAATTGGATCCTCTTCCCGGATCGTCGTTGTCCATAAACAGAAGCACGACACCGTTTCCGGTATTATTGAGTTTGGAGTTCGTCACGTTGACCATCGAGGCATTGGGGCCGAATCCACCGTCGCTGCCCTTGAGCAGGAAGACGGCCTCCTTGGTGTTCAGGGTGGAGTTCGCAACGTTGATAACCCCCCCCTTGTTGCTGTGGGAGTAAACGCCAAAACGGTTGGAGTTGACTACAGAACCGTTTATATAGGAAACACTTGCGTATTCATTGGCAATGATGCCGCCATAGGTGACGTTGCTGATTTTCGTGTGGTCGAAAATATTCAGGTTTGCACCAATGGAGTAAGCGCCGTACCCGTCGTCCCAGCCGCCGTCCTTGATGCTGAGAATTGAGAGATCGCTGTTTTTGACGTCATTTTTTCCGGACCAGTAATAGAGCTTCAACATATCGACAGGGGTTCTCTCTCCGTATCCGGTCTTCCCGTCATAGGCCGCGAGGAGTCCGGATTTTTTAAGCACGTCCTTGGTGGGTGCAGATACACCATCCACGGAGATGACGGCCCAACCGGCGGATTTGACGGTGATATTGTCATACAGGTTGTCAAAGTATCCGACAAACTGCAAATCACGCACGTCGCCGAAAAGCCCGAGCATCCAGACAGCCGTGGGCTCCACCGTGTTGTGGCCGTTGGCGATGAGCGTCGAATCCTTGATGGTGACATGGACCGGATTGTTAATGTCGTCGGAGCCTCCGAAAACGTTGGCCCTGGCCGTGCCGTGGGTCGTAATCTTGCTGTTTGAGATGGTGACATGGGAACCCTTGAATATCGAAACGACAGCGCCCGTGCCGGCCATGTCATTTCCTCCGTCACCGGTGAAGTCGGCTGTCAGCTTCGAAATCGAGTAGTCCTGATCCACCAGGGTAACGCCGTTGAAGTAGGGGGATTTGGCGGTGATGGATACCCCGCTGAGGGAATGGGCATCATACGTCCCGCCCATCAGCGCGCTCGTGGCGGATTTTTCCTTGACAATGGCATTGTTCTCGATGAACAGCGCGCTCTGGTAGACATTCTTGGCGCTCTGGAAATAGGCCTTTTGGGTGCCGTCGAGTTCATCGATGACCACCGTGCCCTTGTAAGTCCCTGCCGCGATGGGAGTTTCAACGCCGTTCACCGTCATGACTTTGAACTTGCCATCATCGGCGGTTTGCTGGCTTTGCTTCTGCGGCATGGAGCCACCGGGGCCGCCGGACATTCCGCCGCCGGGAGAGGATGCCCCTCCCATTTCAGGCATTCTGCCGCCTGTGCCGCTGGGCATACCGCCCTGCGGTGGGGTATTTCCGCCCATATTCGGCATAGGGCCGCCGGGTGCAGTGCCTCCCATTTCAGGCGCAGAGCCGCCTGAAGACGCCGCCGGGCCCTGGCCAAAAGCATTGGCGCCGAAGAAGCACATCGAAAGCATCAGCAGCACCCTGATCATAAATCCAACTGTTTTCCGAAAATTTTTCTTCCTCATGATTCTCTCATTCCCTTTTCATTTTTTTAGGGTTGTTTCGATGCATGAATCAAGATGCCTTAAGCACCAAAGTTCCACCGCTTGTCAGTGTATAGGTTCCGCTTTCAGCAGCAACCGCGGTGATGGTGACACCGGCCGGCGCATCGATCTGGGCAAAGGCGAATGTTCCGATAAGGGTGACATTGGAGTCGGCGGTGGCGAACCATTTGCTGTACGGATCGATGGAAATGGATGCATCCTTGATGGCGCCCGTCAACTTGGTCGACTCGAGATAGACCGTCATGTTTCGGTTGTCCTTATCCTCCGAATGATCGATGTCGCCGGAAACCACCATTTCCCGGAAGGTGGCCTGGATGCCGTAAACATCGGATCCTTCGGCGGGGTGCGCGGCCTTGGCCCCCTGGGGATCCACGCTGACGGCGGATTTGAGAAGAACACCGCTCTCGGAGCTCATTTTCACCCCGTCGAATACGATTTCGGCGCTGTCGCTCTTTACGAGCACCACGGGTTTCTTGGTGGTGATAGTACCGCCCGTAACCTTGAGGGTGCTGACCTCGGTGGGAGAGCCGATGCAGTGCAGCAGGGCGAAATAGGAGCCGCATTTCGCGTTGGTGCGATTGAACGTGATGTCCGCCTCTCCGGCGATGATGCCCGCCATGGACGCCACGTCGAAGTTGGAGTCGTTGATGACCACATGGCACCCCATATCCGCATAGGTTCCGTATCCGGCCTTGATGGTTTTGACGTTACAGTGGTTAGCTTCCAGGTAGACAAATCCCTGGGAGCCGTCGGTGGAAAGAGCGGCCCAGCCATTTGCAATGACGTCACAGTAGTAGAAGTAGCTGTAGGAATTGCTCAGGGTCACATGCGTTCTGCTGTTGCCGTCGATTTCAAGCTGCTTTTTCTGTTCCGTGTCGGTGATGTTGGGTTCAAATGGGACGCCGTTTGCCCTCAGGGTGGAATTGTATACCTTCAGGATGCTGTGGTTCTGGGCGGCGGTGGCGTTTCGGTTTTTCCCGCTGGTGGTGATGGTGCTGTTTCGAATGATCAAAGTGGCGTAATTGTCCGCCGAAGCGCCGCTTCCGGGCCCCGCCAGCCCGAAGGCGCCGTCGCCGTCAAGGACGATATTCGCATTGGAGATGGTATAATCGGATTTTAGGCCGGTCGCATAGACACCGCCTATATCCCCTCCTTTTGCATCGATCTTGACACCGTCCGCAAAGGCATTGTCGTAATCTCCTTCTGCGACGAGGTCAGTCTTTGATTTAGCCTTGGAAAGTTTTCCGTTGTCGATATAGATGGCCGGTGTGGAATTCGCATTGCCGGCGAAGTTGGGAGCCCCGCCTTCGCCCCCCCCGCCCCCCGGAGTCCCGCCTTCCCTGCCGACTTCTCCGCCGGCGCCGCCCGGCATCCTCCCCATATCAAACTTTGTAGAGGTCTGATGAACTGGTTTTTCTACGGAAATGCCGGTGATGACTTTTGGGTTTGCCGTTGATTGTCCTGTTTCGGTGTTGCAGGCCGAAAAGCATATCACCAGGAATGCTGCGGCTGTTACCGCCACCAACGATTGGGCGAATTTCTTTTTCATGACAAAGACCCCCCTTTTATTAATAGAGTTGCGTCAATTTATGATGTCAGTACCTGAGAAGATAATTGAGCAGGCTGCATGCCAGAAAACTGGCCGGGAGCCAAGGGATTCGAGGGAGTGCTTCCCCCTCGAATCCTTGGCCCCGCTACCTATTGTTGAAGATCCCGATGTAGTTATCGGGAGACCCTGTTGTTTCTATACCTGAGATGCCGTAAAGAAAGCGGAGCGAATGGCCAATTGGAGATGACCGTTCTTTCCGGTGCAGTCTCCCATGAGGTAGACCTCATCGGCACAGTTGAGGAATTTCGATGCCTCTTCCAGTCGCGGTTTGAGTCCGGACCAGATCACGACGCTGTCCGCCTTGACGGATTTTTCCGTTCCTTTGGAATCCTTGTAAATGACTTTCCCACCTTTTACGCCCGTAACCTGGGCATTCAATTCATATTTGAAAGTGGGAAGGGATTGGTAAATACCCTGCTGGTTCTGCATGTTGTGGGGGCCCTGGAATTTTGCTTCGAAGAGCCTGTCCCCGGTTGCAATATTGGTCACATTATGTCCATCCATTGCCAGCCCCAGTGCCAGCTCAAAGCCGAATTTTCCGGCCCCGAGGACCACCACGTTCTTTCCCAGCTTATCCTTGTTGGCATAGGCTTCCAATATGTTAAATGATTTGGCCCCGTCCACCTTCATCTTGGAGGTGACAGGATCGGCGCCTGTTGCAACCATGACCGTGTCGTAACCGCCGCCCTTGATCATTTCAGGGGTGGCGGCCGTACTCAGCTTGACATCAACGCCGCTCTTCTTGACCTGGTAGATGAGCCATTCCTTATACTGTCTGAAATTCCATCTCGTCTTGCTTTTATCCGAGATTTTAAGGAGTCCGCCAAGGGTGGCATCTTTTTCATAGATGGTTACCTTATGGCCTCTCTCCGTAGCCACGAGGGCTGCCTTCATGCCGGCGGGTCCGCCGCCGATGATAGCGACCTTCTTTGATTTGGTGGGGGCGGTGATGCCCTCGAGCTTGTAGGGCGGCAATCCCCATGTGGGGTTGACGGTGCATGTGGAGTACCAGGGACCTTCCGTCATGCTGATCCCGTGGCAGTTCCAGCAGGCGATACAGGGGATGACATCGTCGGCCCGGCCTTCTTTCACCTTCCTCATCAGTTCCCTGTCCGCAAAGAGGGGGGTCGTCATGCCGATCATATCCGCCTTGCCGGAGGCAATATAGGAGTCATTGGCCACGACATCATGGAAACCTGCCGACGGGCATACGAGAATCTTGACGCCGGCCTTCTTGATGGCCTCGGCATAGGCGAGGGCCTTTGGCTTGCCCTCATCCTGGTTCCAGGCGTTGGGATGTTCGGAAACCCGGATCCAAAGGTAGTCGACAACGCCTTCAAGTTTTTTTGCCGCTTCAACCGCCTGCTCCAGTTCGGCGGCGGTAGCCTGGTTGCTGTCCGTGGCCGAGGCGCCGTATCCGCCCCTTCCGGTTCTCAGGTTCGACATGAGGATGAGATTGGTGGCGTTACGGACCTTGTTTGCCGTCTCGACGCTGGATGAATTCAGCTGATATATGTCATATCCCTTGGCCTCGGCCTCCTTCGCCTCAGCTACGATCTCTTCATCGGTCTTGGCAGTCATACCCCCCCCAGGGCCTCCCGGTCCTCCCGGGCCGCCGCTACGACCGCCTGCTTCCCCCTGCTGTCCACCGGGCATCCCCTGGGGCATACCACCCTCTCCACCCGCTGCAGCACCGGGCATACCGCCCTGTCCGCCCGGCGCGCCGCTGGGCATACCACTCGGAGCGCCCGCTGTTGCCCCCTTCGACCCGTCTGCGGCCGGTACAATTCCCCCGCCCGGCACGCCGAGATTTCCCTGTCCACCGGTGTTGCCGACAAACAGAATGAGCGCGCCTTCGCAATGAATATCTTCAATCAGACGATCCACATAGTTCTCGACCGGGGGGATATCCTGCCAGATATCATCGCAAAAATTCGCACTCGGGCCATGCTGGCCCTTCACGTAGGTTTTGGGGTATTTCCCGTAATGGGTACTCATGGAGACAATCGCTGCATTTTTCGCCATGTTGGAATAATGGTTCCGATACATTTCTGCCGGGAAGTTTTCCGGCCCCTGCATGAAATAGGTGGGGGATACGGTGTGCATGATTCTATTTTTGAGCACCACGTTCCTGATTTTGAGGGGGGACATCAGATGGGGGCATCTGTCGGTGGCCATCGAAGGATGGGCAATCACCTCCTGGGCCGCCATGGCGGTAGCCACCTGAGCATTTCGATCCACGAACCCCGCGAGTTTTTTACAGGTCAGCGCGCATCCGGACGCCAATCCTGCAGCGACCAGGAACTGGCGCCTTCCCATAAGCTTTTCAATCAGTCTCATCACATTCTCCTTTCTAATAGATTGTTGTTGGCCCCCCCGGCTCTTTCCAATGTAAGGGTATACGTCCTTATTACCATAACAAACAGATATCAGGCCATCCAGTTCAGCCCGCCGAGCCATGACTTTGGGGCCTGTTTTTCATTTTTTAAAAAAAATCGGGCGAAATAAAGAAGTGTAGACGCACGTATAATACAGAAAAATCTATGAGGAAATCAAGCTGTAATTCCAAATGAAATTTTAAGAAGTGTTAATTTTGCTTCAACAGGCGATTTCAATCCGCAAGGCAGCGGAATCCAAGAATATTGGAAGTGAAATGCTCCTCGAACCTGTTTCGGTCATACAGATGTGTCTGTTCCGGGGAAATCCATGAGCCGCCCCGGGCGATATAAAATCTGCTCGCACTTTCCACCGGATATTTCGGGTCGCATTCATTGCCGGTCCATTCCATGACATTTCCGAGCAGATCCGCGATGCCGTTATCATTTTCACCCAGGGGGAAATTGTCCACCGGGCATGTATCCGAAATGCCGCTGTTTTCTAAATTACCTATCCCCTCCACCCATTCGTTTCCCCATGGGAAAATTAATCCTGTCAGGGTTCTTGCCGCAGCTTCCCATTCGATTTCAGTGGGGAGTCTCTTTCCTGTCCAGGCGGCGAATGCCCGGGCGTCTCGAAGGCTGACCTGGACCACGGGATGGTTTCGTTTTTTATGCAGCGTGCTTCCGGGACCCAGCGGCTGAAACCATGTCGCCCCATCGACCCTTTCCCGGGTAAAGGACGGATTCCAGATGGAACTGGTGAAACCCGTGCCGGGATCGACAACCTTCTGGAATCTTCCGTGGTAAACATACCCGTACCCAAGCTTTTCGGCGGTGGTCCTGTACCCGGTTCTTTCGACAAAGACTTCAAAAAGGGCATTGGTGATTGGATATTTCCCGATATAATAATCCGCCAAAAGAACCTTCTGTTCCGTCAGGGCATCCGCCTCTTCATTTTCCGTACCGATGGGATAACTGCCTTTCCGGACTAAAATGTACTGGTTGTAATATCGTTCCATGGCGCCAAGGTAGCCATCGAAACGCTCTGCAAGGATCTGTTTCTGCTTTTCGTCCAGTTGAAATTCATCTAAATCCATGGCATCGTCCAGCAACTGGTCGATGGGTAGACCCTGTTCTTCCTCATGGTCGGTTTCTTCAGCAAGGGTTTCTTCATCCGCAGCTTCTTCTATTTCTCCGGGAGCATCTTCCAGATCTCCATCGATGTCTTCTGTCGCCTCTTCCATGACCTCTTCGATTTCACCGTCATCCAACTCAGTGTCTTCCTCAACCAAATCATCTTCATCCAGCAGTTCGACCTCGTCAGTCTCTTCAAGGCCCTCCGCTCCGGTAAGTTCAACAATGTCCTCCCCAGTGATTTCTCCGGTGTCTGCTTTCTCCAGGACTTCTTCTTCAATCACCCCGGTCGATTCCTCAAGATCTTCTTCATCTATTTCAGTGTCATCAAGCGTTTCCTCAGTCATCAGTTCCAATTGGTCTACTTCAGCCTCTTCTTCCGACCCTTTCTTTTCGATAATTTCGAACTCGCCAAGACCACCTTCGCTGGATTTATTTGAAAGCCCTTCAACGAGGGACTTTAGATTTGAAAGCTGTTCGCCCTCTACGCCGCCGGGTGTTTCGGAAAGATATTCTGTTACAATCTTAAGGGCTTCCGCCACCCGGTCGATGGAGTTTCCGCCCTCGAGATTTATGCTTCCGCTGAATGAATTCAATATCTTATCTTTCGCCGCGTCAGACATGGCAAAGGTGTTCAAAGGGCCAATGGTAATGCCTTCCGGGTTTCGACCGTCCTCCCAAGCGGCGTCCAGGTCCTGATTGACCGACGATTTGATGCTGCTGAGGTTTTTCCGTTTGGAGCGAATGGCATCCCGATTTCCGCCGAGATCCCACATTTTATCGATCAAATCATCGCTGCCGATGGCGCGGACCCCTTCCGTGGTCCCGGTGTCGGAATAGAAGGAGCGAATGGTTCTCACAAGCCGTGACTTGGGTGATTTGTCAGTTCGATAGTCCAGTCCCCTGATCGCCTCTTCAATACCTGTAAATGATATTTCCATACCCGTTCCTGTTTAAAATTTTCGGTCGTTTTGCCAGAGCTTTTCACGTCGGAATCTTTTTGCTACTTACACTATCCTGTATAATTTCTCAATCCTGCATTCGCCCACAATGTATTGATCTTTAAAGATGAAATATCATTATTATCTTTGCAATCTCCGGAGAGTATGCTAATCATGGGCGCCATGAGCCACATTATCTGCTTAGCGAGCCAAAAAGGCGGCACCGGTAAAACCACCTCCGCGGTGAATCTTGCCGCGTCCCTCGCCTTGCTTGAAAAAGACACACTTCTGGTGGACTGCGATCCTCTCGGCAACGCCACCACCGGTATCGGCGTCGACAAGGGCAGGCTTTCCCACGATCTTTTCGATGCACTGACGGATCGTGTTTCCCCAAGGGATGTTCTGGTCGAAAGCAGCCTTGACCGACTCCAGGTGCTTCCTGCACGGATCGGTCTTCATCACGCCGAGAGAGCCCTTGCAGACACCCCGCGTCCGGAACAGTTGCTGAGAAGAATCGTTCGGGAAGTCTCCAACGACTATGCTTTTACAATTATCGATTCTCCGCCCTCTTTCGGTTTTCTGACACAAAGCGCCTTGGTATCCTCCGATTATCTTCTGCTTCCGCTTCAGCGTCAGCTTTTTTCATTCGAAGGGCTCTCCCAGTTGCTCCTGATGGTAAGAAGCATTCAGAAGGCGACAAACCCCGATCTGAAGATCGCCGGAGTCTTTTACACCATGTGCCGGAATCAATCGGAGGTCGATCTCCTTTCGGATTCTGAAGTTCTCGGTTTTTTAAAGGACAAGCTTTTCAGTACCCGAATCCCGTGGGACGACACCTTGGCCTCTGCTGCAGACCGCGCCAGACCCGCAGCCCTTCTGGACATTCTGTCAGATGGATCCGTCGCATATTTGGGGCTGGCCCGGGAACTTATGGATGTGCTTGCAGGATATCATTAAATTCGATATGTTACATTCGTAACAAACGTTTTCTTTCAAATAAGTTTTTCAAAACGGGAACCAGGGAGGTGATTCCGGTGAAAATTACAAATGCAGATATCATCAAGTCCGGTGAACGGGAATTAATCGACACCATTATAGCGGATCTGGATTGGGATATGATCGAAAAGATCGTTAGAAGCCGTCACAGACTCAAAATCCAGGACGACATCGATTATCGTCAGGGCGATCTTATCGTTCACAACGACCAGGTCGCCTACAAGCTCGATTTTGATGTAAAAATGACGCTGTCCGTCATCTTCGACCGGGACGGCAATTATCTGTCCATCAACACATCGGAAGGTTTTGAAGAGGATAATAACGAGCGGTCCGATGCAGCCGGTGACTTGAAAGAAGACGAGGCACCGGCCGACACCTTGGAACCCGGTGCCACGGATGAGAAAGACCCAGGAGATACGTTTTCTTCCGACGATGTCCCCTCCGCGGATCCGAATAAAGCACCGACCGAGAATTTTTCAAAAATGGCTTCCCATATCGCCGAAATGATATCGGAAATAAACGACGACTAATTCGTGACGAAAGGGCAATCCGGAGATCTTTTTCATCATCGAGGCAGGACAATGACATATGGATACTCCCGATTTACCGCAAAATTCCAAAACCTCCGCCATACGGTCCGAATTCGATAGGATTTTAATGCACCATGTCTCCAGTCTGATCGATACCCGGGAGGATATTGCCGCATTGCCCTTTAACCTCGCAACCATCGCCTCTCTGCTGCTGCTTGCGGAACGCGAAAACGAAATCAAATCTTTTCCAGAATCTCCCCCGGATCGGTATAACCGCGACACTTTTTTTGCCGATATTAAAGAAATCGGTCTTGAACTGGATGAAGATCTGACCCATGCAATCCAGAACCTGGAGCGCTACGGCTTTGTCGTTATCAATTCCCAGGGACAACACATCGCCCGGGAGTCGACAACGCTTCTCATTCTGGTGCTTGATTCCATTTTCCCCCAAATGCCGGGTATGAACCTGGTGGCTTATGTCAGCCAGGCCATCGAGGAGGTGATTACCGGCCGAAAGGAATATAATCGGGCGCTTCGGCAATTTGATCAGACCCTGTATAAACAGGGTGTTCGGCTATCCGCCGTACCGGAGGACAAACTTTCGTCCAGCGCCGCCGGACGGATGATCATCCTTGAACCACCCGATCCTGAAAAACTTCAGGAGCGAAGGGCCGCCTATCTCCAGAAATTGAAAGCGATCCGTGCCAAAAGTCTCACCTCCGAAGCCCCTCCCACAATCCTTACAGGGGGGACTCAGTTAAAACATGCTAAAATTACGGAGCTTTTTTTAAAAAACACGGAACTGCCCCAAACGTCCGAAACGCCACCCGAAGAACCGATCCCGTCGCATGATACAATTGATGATACAGATGCCGATGTTCCGGATCTGGTCGAAGAACCTCTGGTTGGTGAGACTAATGTCGATGTTCCGTATCTGAGCGAACAGCCTCTGCCGGAAATCGAATCGGATTCTCGGGACGCCACCCCGGAGGAGTTAGAGATATCTCCCGACATGGCGGCGCCTCTGCCCATACCGGAACCGGATGAGCCATCATTGCCTGAACCGGAGCCCGTTGAAATTGAAACGGATCTTGAGGAAAATCTTCCGCTACCGCCTGAATCCGAAACGGATCCCGGGCAATTTCCGTCGAAAGAAGAGCTGATCAATCAAAAAATCCGCCAGTTCGAGGAAGAACTGGCGATGCCCTGCCCTATTTGCGGCGCCGGAAAAGTCCTATCGGACACTACCGAAAAGGGTAAAATTTATTATTTTTGTTCAAATGAAGACTGCCATCTCATCAGTTGGGGGAAACCCTACCACATGGAATGTCCCATATGTAAAAACCCCTTTCTCATCGAGGTCCCGGAGGCCGACGGGAAAATCGGGCTGAAATGCGCCCGGGCCACCTGCCTGTATCGAAAAAAAGGCATCACACCGGGCATGCCGACTGAAGAACCTGCTCCAGGTAAACGGAGGGTGGCAGTTGTCAAAAAGAAGGTCAAAAAAGGCGTCCGCCGGGTGGTTCGCAGGAAAAGCTGAACAAAAGAGCTGACGTGCATATCCGGGACGGCAGGATCATTTTTCCAGCACGTGATTCTTCAGCACAAAACAAACAAAGGTGCCTTCAAACACATGCTCCCCGTCCCGAATCACCCGGACAAAAACGTTCTGCTTTTTTCCGTCTTTTGATTCCTGCCGGGCTTCGGCCATGAGCGTGTCGCCGATCCGGACCGGTTTTAGAAATCGGATGTCCGCAGCACCCAGGGCCACATTGGGATGGTTCACGGCAATCATGGCGGCATAATCCGCCATCCCGAAGACAAATCCGCCATGGACCAGTCCGTAATCGTCTACCCCCATTTCGGGCGTCGTTTGAAGCGTCACGAGGCTGTAACCTTCTCCGATCTTGACAGGCGTTCCGCACAGGGTGGTGTTTATACCCGAATGCGTATGGATATTCATTGCTTCCACGTCTTCTTTCTCCTTCCTCATTTGACCGGATCATTCAGGTTATACATTTCGCACACCTGAAATGACTTGTCAAAAAACCAAATTTCCTTGCCTTCGCATGTCATTTTCGCTAATTCAGTTTGAGCATTTTTATACGAAAGGTGAGTCTAAACTCATGCGGCATCGACCTACAAAAAACCTTAACAACAAAGCGTACTGACGATGAATCTCGATTTTTCGGACCCAGCGCTTCAGATCCTGAACGAAAAACTTGCCGACGGTGAACGCCTCTCCTTCGAAGACGGTCTTGCCCTTTATCAAAGCCCCGATCTCATCGGCGTGGGACGCCTGGCCGATATTTCCAGGCGGCGGAGACACGGCCGCAAGGCCTATTATATCGTCAACCAGCACCTGAACTATACGAACATTTGCATGAACCAATGCCGGTTCTGTGCCTATGCCCGGAAGGCATCGGAAACCGACGCTTACACCATGAGCCTTCAGCAGACAGAGGACTGGGTGCGCTCCCATCCAGAAAAAGAAGTTCGTGAAATCCATATCGTCGGCGGATTGAACCCGGCGCTTTCCATGGACTATTATCTGGATCTTCTGCGAACGGTAAAAAGGTCCCGCCCCGAAGCGACCATCAAGGCGTTTACCGCCGTTGAGATCGACCGGCTGTCCGTCACATCCGGAAAAAGCATCCAGGAGGTCATTGCCCTGCTGAAAGAAGCCGGCCTCGGTATGCTGCCCGGCGGTGGAGCGGAAATCATGAACGACCGGATCCACGACGAACTGTTCCCTCGAAAAATCGATTACCGCCGATGGCTCGAAATCGTGGAGGCCGTGCATGCTTCCGGGCTCAAAACCAATGCCACCATGCTCTATGGCCATATCGAAACGATTGAGGAACGCATCGAACATCTTCTTCGCCTGCGGACACTCCAGGACAAAACCGGGGGGTTTGTCGCCTTTATCCCCCTGGCATTTCATTCAAAGAACACCCGGCTCTCCCACCTGCCGCCGACCACGGCGGCGGATGATTTGAGGACCATTGCGGTTTCCCGGTTGATCCTTGACAGCATCCCCCACATCAAAGCCTACTGGGTCATGATCGGTGAAAAACTTGCCCAGGTGGGCCTTTCCTTCGGTGCAGACGATCTGGACGGAACCATCGTGGAGGAAAAAATCAGCCATACAGCCGGCGCCACCTCCGCCAAGGGCCTTACCCGTGACGAAATGGTCCGTCTCATTACAACGGCCGGTTTCCAGCCAGTTGAGCGGGATTCCTTTTACAACCCCGTGAACAGTTCAGCGGAAACAGGGGCTTTTTCCAAATGACACTCCTTGACACTGCTCTGAAAAAGGCCGCCGCCCATGAACGGCTGAACACCGAAGAGGCCCTGATCCTTTATCAGGAAGCCGATTTTCTGACGCTTGGGGATCTGGCGCATCGCCGACGCCGGAAGCTGCATCCGGAGCCACTGGTCACCTACGTAGTGGATCGGAATATCAACTACACGAATGTCTGCATCTCCGGATGCCTTTTTTGTGCTTATTACTGTAACGAGGACGATCCGAACGCTTTCGTCATTTCATATTCGTCCCTGGATGCGAAAATTCGGGAGACCCTGGAACTGGGCGGCACTCAGATTCTGCTCCAGGGTGGGATGCACCCGGGACTGAATCTCGACTACCATCTGGACTTGCTTCGCCACATCAAACGGAAATTCCCAATTCATATCCACGGCTTTTCGCCGACGGAAATTGCCGCCATGGCCGACGGCGCTGGCCTTTCCGTTGAAGAGACGCTTTCCCGACTCATGGATGCCGGGCTTGACTCCATCCCCGGGGGCGGTGCGGAAATCCTCGTGGATGAGGTCCGCCGGAAAATATCTCCCCGCAAATGCAGTGCCGAAACCTGGCTCGGCGTTATGCGAACCGCCCATGGACTGGGCCTGAAAACCACCGCCACCATGATGTTCGGGCATCTCGAATCGCCTGCGGATGTGATACATCATCTTCTGAAGATCCGCTCACTCCAGGACGAGACCTGCGGGTTTACCGCCTTCATCCCCTGGAGCTTTCAGCCGGACAACACCCGAATTCACGTCAAGCCCGCAACGGCGGTGGACTACCTGCGCACCCTGGCGGTCAGCCGACTGGTTCTCGACAATGTTCCAAACCTTCAAGCCTCATGGGTCACTCAGGGGGATAAAATCGCTCAACTGGCCCTGTCTTTCGGTGCCAACGATCTGGGCAGCACCATGATCGAAGAAAATGTCGTGGCCGCCGCCGGGGTCAGCTTCCGCCTGCCCGAGCCCGAAATGATCCGGCTCATTGAAACCATCGGCTACCGGGCGGTTCGAAGGGATTGCTTCTACAATCTGCTGGAGGCCATGTGAGGGATCGAAAGGCCTATCGAAGCAAATGGCTTCTCACAGACCCCTGGACGGTTCTTGAAAACGGGTATGTCGAGACTGCAGGTGGGATCATTGAAAGCGTTGGCGCCGGCTCCCCGCCCAAGGATGTGCCGGTTGTCGATATGGGCCCCGGGGTGATGATGCCGTCCCTTGTCAATGCCCACACCCATCTGGAACTCTCCGCGTTGAGTGGTTCGTTATCGTTTGATCTTGGATTTCGGCACTGGACGACTGAACTCATTCAAAAACGCGGGTCTTTTACAGAATCAGACCTCCTGGAAGGCGCTCTAAAGGCTCTCCGCTCCCTGCTTTCTTCCGGTTGCGGGGCGGTGGGGGAGATATCCACCCTTGGCATCACCCACACGCTTTTTCAGGATATGCCCCTCGCGGGTGTTTTCTTTCGTGAATATCTGGGAAGCACACTTCCGGAAATTGCACCGATCGACAACACGAGTCTTCCCTTATCATCCCTTGCGGCACATGCCCCTCACACCACGGCCCCGGCGGTTATTCGGAACATCAAAGAAATTACTGCGGCTGCAGGACTGCCCGTTTCCATTCATCTGGGGGAATCCGAAGATGAGTTTCTGTTCATTCAATCCGCCCGGGGCGAATGGGCCGATTTCCTGACCTCCCGGGGGATTGATTTTTCCGGTTGGCCCCTGCCGGCCAAAAGTCCGGTTCAATACCTTCACGGGCTGGGCGTTCTGGACGAGCAGACGCTGGCCGTCCATCTTCTCTACTGCTCGCAGAAAGATATGCGTCTGCTTCAGGACAAAAACGCATCTATCTGCTTCTGCCCCCGAAGCAACTTTCTGCTTCACGAAAAACTGCCCGATATTCCGAGTTTCATCGCGCAGGGCTTCAAACCGTGCCTCGGTACCGACAGCCTCGCAAGCAGTCCTTCTCTGAGCATTCTGGATGAAATGGCGTTTGTGTCCGCTCGCTACTGCACCCTCTCTCCATCGGATATTCTTGCCATGGGGAGCATTTACGGGGCCAACGGCCTGGGCCTGGGGGAAAAATTCGGACGTCTTGCCCCTGGCTGTCCGGCGCCGCCGCATTATCTTGACATCGAAGTGAACTCCTCCCGGGCGGTTATCCAGACTGTCGTTACCTCGGGGAATCCGGAACTTCACCATTCCCTCGAAAAAGCCGACAAGACATGACCATCATCAATTCATCAACAAGTGATTTTTCAGCAGTTCGTCTTGGAAGAATCAGCTTCATCAACGTCGATCCAATTTACTACGGCTTTGAATACGGCCATATTTCCGATGGCGTTCAAATTATTAGCGCCCCGCCGGCGGATCTCAACCGGATGCTCGCAGACGGACATCTGGACATCAGCTCCGTTTCTTCGGCCGCATATGGTCTCCATCACCGGGAATGGCTTCTTCTTCCGGGTATTTCCATTGCCTGCAGCGGGGATGTCATGAGCGTGCTGCTGGTCAGCCGCCGACCCCTTGCCGAACTCCACGGCCGGAAAATATTGGCGACGGATGAATCCGCCACGGCCGTTCGACTGATGCGCCTGATGTTTTTTCACAAGGGAATTTCTCCCCTTATTGAAACAAAAAAGATTCTGTCGCCTTCCATGGTGGATGCCGATGCCGCCGCGGCGCTTGTCATCGGGGATGCCGCCCTCCGCCATAACTGGCGCAATGAATTTGAGTTTGTATGGGACTTGGGAGACCTTTGGGCCAGGCACGCTAAGCTCCCGTTCGTTTTCGCCGTATGGGCTGTTCGCAGAGAATTCGCCTCCGAAAATCCCGAACGTGTTTCACAAACGCTCCGCCTCCTTCACCTGTCGAAACGTTTGGGCCTTGAGCATCTTGACACCGTAATCCACGCCGCCGCCTCAAGGCTTTCCATCGATCCTGCAACCACCTCCAGGTATTTTAACAATTTCGGTTTTGATCTCAATGCATCGGAGCGAATCGGCCTGGAAACCTATTTCAATGATCTACATGTCATGGGAATCTTTCAGGAAAAAATTCCGATTCGCTTCTTTAAGGGCTGATGCCCGATTTCCCTGGATCACTTATACCCGATATAAGTATGATGTTGTGAATAGTTGACGTCTGAAATTTAAGTAAGGGTGAATAAGGGGGAGGCGCTCTTCGGCAGCAAGCCTTTTTCTCTTGCCATCCGAAAAAGCGATTCCACCGCTCTCGCCCCTTCTTCTCCCATATCAACTGTAAAATCGTTTACATACAAATCGATATGCTGATCCACGACCGATGACGCCATTTCCTGCGCATGGGTTGAGATATAGGCCGCAGCTTCCTTTCGGTTTTCGAGCCCGTACAGAACGCTCTTCTGGATCAGAAGTTCGATCTGCCTAATAGTCTCCCGGGGCAAATCACGCCGGGCGGCGATACATCCGAGCGGAATCGGAAGCCCGCTGGTTTGTTCCCACCACTCTCCCAGATCCAGGAGGCATTTCAGTCCATATCGTTCATAAGTAAACCGGCCCTCATGGATAATCACTCCCATATCGTATTCCCCGCTCTGAAGTGCCGGCATAATTTGCTCAAACGACATGGGTACCATTTCGAGGCGAAAGGGGGAAAACAGCCCCAGCAGCATTGCGGCGGTCGTCCATTCGCCGGGAATCGCCACACGTGCATCTTTCATGGCATTGAGATCGACGCCGGGCCTCGCGACGATGAGCGGGCCGCATCCCCTTCCCAATGCCGCACCGGATCTCAGTAATCCGTACGTATCCATCAGGTTTCCCAAAGCCGCAAAGGAGAGTTTGGTAACATCCAGAATTCCCTTTCGAGCCTTCTGGTTCAATTTTTCGACATCCGCCATTTCAATTCGAAAATCAATATCACCGAAATCGAACCGATGATGCGCCAGCGCATAAAAAGCAAGCGTATCGTTGGGACAGGTAGAATAACCTAACGTTAAAATAGTCATGATGTTTTGTTTCTTGTCCCCTCCCCCCTCACCCATACCAGCGCCGCCTCGGCACTGCGTTCACAGGCAAGCGGAAGATCCCAATCGGAAAGATTGCGTTTTCCGACCAGATTGCTCGCGCTTCTAATTTCAGTGAAGGGAATCCCGTAATGCCTGGCGATATAGGCGGCCGCAAATCCTTCCATGTTTTCCATACAGGGCCTGAAGTTTTTAAAAAGGCGATCGGCCCCCGAATCCGTGGCGGTGATGGTGGAGACGGTAATAAACGGACCTCTCATAATACCGACCGGTAATTTTCGAAAATGAGCCCCCAAAATTTTATGTGTCCTGGAAGAAAGCTCATTATCCATCCGCACGTTGTGCTTCACGGCCTCTCCATCGTACTGACCGAGAAAAAACGGCAGCTCCTGCAAGGCCGCATCGTTGTTTTCGGATTCGATCCCGAGATGTGCATCCGTTTCCGAAGTGGCGACAGCGATATCCCCCACCTGTATCCCTGCATCGGCAAATCCGCCGGCGCAGCCGGTCATAAGAATCCCTCCAGGCCGCCGATTTTCAATGGCTGCCGTAATGGATTGGGCAGTGTTCACCATCCCGGGTCCGGTCACCATCAGATGAACGGCGACATTGTCGATGACACCTGCATAGACGGTTCGCCCCCCCACAACCAGTATCTCGGAAATATTGAGACCATCTTTAATCCCCTCGGCTTCTTCCGATACCGATGCGGTGACAAGAATATATGTATCCGAAATTTTACCTGTCAACGACTTACCCTTTTTCGAGGTTCATGGTATAGTAGCCGAGTATAGTAAATAATAGCGGGGTCCGCAACGGATCATCACCTGGAACGATTCATCTATTTCACTGATGGGAGGTTTTTTTGAATTCTGCCATGAAAGCTCGACTTGAAATATTGAGGGACGCCCTCGGGTTTCAGCCCTTTGACACCCTGATGGTACTTGTGGCGGAAAACCGGCATTATCTAAGCGGTTACGGCGCGGAAGACGGACAGTTTGACGAAACAGCGGGGGTGCTTCTGGTTTCACGCGACAAGGCCATGCTTATCACCGATTCACGTTATGATCTACAGGCTTCCCGGGAAGCGCCTCTTTTTTCCGTGATCCGGTACCAAAAGGGACTTTTCACCGAACTTCCCGATATTCTGTCCGCCATGGGCACCAAGCGTCTCGGCTTCGAAAGTGTCCGCCTTTCGTATGACCAATACCGCCAGCTATCGGAAGAAATCTCCAATAAAAAACTATCCGTAGAACTCGTTCCATCGCTCGGTCTTGTTGAAAACCAGCGTATCTGCAAAGACCGGATGGAAATCGAAGCCATCCGCTCCGCACTTTCCCTGACGGAATCGGTTTTTCTGGATTTCATCCGGACGGTTTCCGCCGGTGCCACGGAGAAGTCATTGGCATGGGAACTCGAAAAACACCTTCGACAGGCGGGCGCCGATTCACTCTCCTTTCCCACCATTGTGGCCTCAGGGCCCAACAGCGCCCTTCCCCACGCCGTACCGACGGATCGTCCCGTCCGTCCCGGGGAGCCGATCCTCTTTGATTTCGGTATTAAATTAGACGGGTATTGTTCGGATATTTCCCGGATGGTCTATATCGGTGAGCCGGATGAAACGTACCGGAAAATCTACCATACAGTTCTGGAAGCGCAGCAGAAAGCCATCCGGGCCATTCGCCCCGGACAGTCTTCCAAACTCGTGGATGAAGAGGCCCGCAGCCATATCACTGCTTCAGGATATGGAGAAAATTTCGGTCACGGATTGGGACATGGGGTCGGGCTCGCCATCCATGAAGCCCCGCGATTGAGTCCCTTGAAGGATACACCGCTTTCCCCGGGAATGATATCTACGGTGGAGCCCGGCATCTACATTGAAAACTGGGGGGGCGTCCGTCTGGAGAACATGGTGGTGGTGACGGATTCCGGTGTGGAAGTATTGAACAAAACCGATCCCGGGGAGATGATAGTTCTTTGATGCTTCCCTTCGACCATTTATTGGATCTTTACAGTAACTATCTGCTGGTGGAAAAAGGCCTGTCGGCCAACACCCTCGAATCCTATATGCGTGACCTGTCCAGGTTCCTCGATGCCCTGAAAGATGCGGGCATCGCCGATATCAACGATATCGATAATACCTTCATTCTGAAGCATTTGATCAAATTGAGAAAAGAGGGCCTCGGCGCCAGATCCCGTGCGAGGCACCTTGTGGCTATCCGTGGATTTTTCCGTTTCCTGGTCCATGAAAAGATAACGGATCACGACCCCTCCCGTCTGGTGGATCTTCCGAAAACCGGCCTGAGACTTCCGGATGTTCTTTCGTCGGACGAGGTCATGTCCCTTTTGAACGCCCCCGATTCAAACAAACCGACAGGATTGAGAGATTCAGCCATGCTGGAACTGCTCTATGCCGCGGGTCTTCGGGTGTCCGAACTGGTGTCGCTGAAAGTGCTGGATGTCAACCTGGATGCCGGATTTGTCCGGGTCCTTGGCAAGGGGAATAAAGAGAGGGTCGTTCCCATCGGGACCTATGCAAAGGCAAAAGTCACCCTGTTTCTTCAGTCGGCACGGCCCATGCTGCTGAAAAACTTTCAGAGTCCATATCTTTTCATTGCCAGGGCCGGAAAGCCGATGACCCGTCAAGGCTTCTGGAAGCTATTGAACAAACATGCGGCCACTGCCGGGATCACCAAAAAAATAACCCCTCACAGCCTGCGGCATTCTTTCGCCACCCATCTTCTGGAAGGCGGTGCAGACCTCAGGGCAGTCCAGATGATGCTGGGTCATGTGGACATTTCGACCACACAGATATACACCCATGTGGCCCGGGACCGCCTGAAACAGGCCCACGACAAATTCCATCCAAGGGGTTGATTCGGACGGCTTCAATCGTCACGCATTTGACGCAGATCATGAGTTGCGTTATGCATCCTGCTCTTCCTTATCCATTCTATCTTGACATAAAATCCATTATCGATTAGTTTCTAATTTTTGTTATGATATCCGTGATTAATATCGAAATTTGTAACGCAAAAATGACGCACTTCGGCCATATCTCCTCGGATTTCGATATCGTAACATGCGGCCGTTGATCGTCGTAGGGACGAACAAACCGATCATGTCATCCAATGCCATTGATTTTAGCAGTGCCGCAAGTGGAGTGCTTCCTGAAAAAGATGTTTCTCGGGCGGACTTCCCTTCAATTCATGACGCACTGTACCAAATAGACAAACCCATTTATATAATAGAAAATAACAGGCATCAGGCCGTTCGGTACAAAGGGAAGTTACCGCTGGTTATGTCCCGTTCCGAGGAAGAGCAATCGTCTTCGTCATCGGCCTATGTTCCGCCCCTTCTTCCCGAGTCATTCGGTGATCCTGTATTCAAAAAGGCCCATGGCCTTCGATATCCCCTCGTAGCCGGCGCCATGGCAAACGGCATCACCTCGACGAACATTGTCGAAGAAATGGGACAGGCGGGCATGATCGGTTTTTTCGGTGCCGGGGGTCTTTCTCTGGACAAAATCGAGGAAGCCATCGATCGACTTCAATCTGTCATGTCTGGCCGCCCCTTTGGATTCAACCTGATACACAGCCCCTATGATCCAGCCCTGGAATCCGCTACCGTGGATCTGTATCTGAGGCGGGAAATCCGGCGCGTCAGTGCGGCGGCATATCTGGACTTGACGCTCCCCCTCGTCCGATTTCGCCTGAAGGGAATCCACCGGGATACGGATGGCAATGTGGTTTGTCCCAACCAGGTCGTGGCCAAGGTATCGAGGACCGAAGTGGCCAGAAAGTTTTTATCTCCGGCACCGAGAAAAATCGTTGCAGCCCTGCTGAATAAAAACCTTATCACCCCTGAAGAAGCAGATCTGTCCCAATTCGTACCGATGGCCGACGATCTCACGGCCGAGGCGGATTCAGGAGGCCATACGGATAACCGCCCTGCCCTCGCCCTGCTGCCCACCATGCTCGCCCTTCGGGATGAATTGAGCAGTCAGTTTGGCTACCGTCGGCCCATTTGTGTCGGGCTTGCCGGCGGCATTGCCACCCCCGCATCCGTTGCGGCGGCATTCGCCATGGGGGCTGCTTTTGTGCTGACCGGCAGTATCAACCAGTCCTGTATTGAATCCGGCACTTCAGATATGGTTCGGAAAATGCTCTCCGAAGCCGGCCAGGCCGACGTTACCATGGCGCCTTCCGCGGATATGTTTGAAATGGGCGTCAAGGTCCAGGTTTTAAAACGCGGGACCATGTTTCCCCAGCGGGCCGCCAAGCTTTATGAATTGTATTCCCAGTACGGAGCATTGGAAGATCTGCCGCCGGATCAGATTCAACTGCTGGAGCGGACATACTTTAAAAAAAGCCTCGATGAAGAATGGCGGCAGACGCGTCATTTTTTCCTGGGTCGTGACCCGTCCCAAATATCAAAGGCTGAGAACGATCCCCGTCACCGGATGGCACTGGTGTTTCGCTCTTATCTGGGGCAATCTTCCCTGTGGGCCAAAAACGGGATCCCTGATCGTATGATCGATTACCAGATCTGGTGCGGCCCTTCCATCGGCGCCTTCAACGAGTGGGTCCGGGGGAGTTTTCTCGAAAAACCTGAAAATCGAAAAGTGGTTACGGTGTCCCTGAATCTTCTCGCGGGGGCCGCCGTCATTACAAGACGAGGCTGGCTGGCCGCACAGGGAGTGCCATTGTCACCGGAAGACGGTCAATATAAACCGCTGACCATGGAGCAGCTTCAGGAAATGTTAAAATGAAAAAAAACGAACCCATACAAACTCCGGTGGCCATCGTGGGGATGGGGTGTCTTTTTGCCCGATCCAACAGCCTGAAATCGTTCTGGCGCCTCCTGTTTCAGGGAAAAGACGCCATTTCAGATGTTCCGGAGGGCTCTCACTGGTCCCCTGAAGATTATTTCGATCCGGATCCCCAAAAACCCGATCATGTATATTGCCGGCGGGGTGGTTTTCTTTCTCCCATCGATTTCGATCCCACGGAATTCGGCATTCCACCGAGCGTGCTGAAATCCACCGACACTTCCCAGCTTCTGGCCCTCGTGGCCGCCGTCATGGCCCTGCGACATGCAGGATACCTCGATAAAACATCTTTCGATCATAGCAGAACGAGCGTCATTCTAGGCGCCACCGGGACCCAGGAGCTTGCCATTCCCCTGGGGGCGCGGCTCGGGCATCCGCACTGGCGGCGCGCACTCCGGGACGCCGGCGTCCCGGGAAAAACTGCTGAGGATGTCATTCAGCGGATTTCTGATGCCTACATCCCCTGGCAGGAGACTTCTTTTCCCGGCCTTCTGGGAAATGTCATTGCCGGCCGTATCTGCAATCGCCTCGATCTCGGCGGCACCAACTGTGTGGTGGATGCCGCCTGCGCAAGCTCCCTGAGCGCGCTCCACCTTTCCCTGATGGAGCTTTCAACCGGACGCGCCGACATGGTTCTATCGGGCGGGGTTGATCTTCTCAATGATATTTTTATGCACATGTGCTTCTCCAGAACCGGTGTTCTTTCCCCGACCCATGATATTCGTCCCTTTTCCAAGGACGCCGACGGTACGGTGCTGGGTGAGGGCGTGGGAATTCTCGCCCTGAAACGCCTTCCGGATGCCGAGAGAGACAGCGACACCGTTTACGCCGTGATAAAGAGCATGGGAACTTCCAGTGACGGCCGGTCCCAAAGCATCTACGCCCCCAGAAAAGAAGGCCAGGAAAAAGCGCTCCGGGAAGCTTACCGGAGAGCCGGTGTTTCTCCCGCCACCATCGGGCATGTGGAAGCCCACGGCACCGGCACCCGTGTGGGGGACCAGGTGGAGTTTCAGGCCCTGAAAAATGTCTTTTCCAAAGAAGCCTGCGAGGTTCGAAGCTGCGCCCTCGGCTCCGTTAAATCCATGATCGGTCATGCCAAGGCCGCCGCCGGTTCCGCCGGCCTCATCAAGACAGCCCTGGCGCTTCACCATAAAGTGCTGCCCCCGACCCTCAAGGCTAAAAAACCGGACCAGAACCTGGGTATCGAAGAAAGCCCCTTTTACCTCAACCCCGATTCACGTCCCTGGTTTTCTGCTACGGGCCATCCCCGCCGTGCGGGGGTGAGTGCCTTCGGTTTTGGCGGAAGTAATTTTCATGTGGTTCTGGAAGAATACCGGAAGGAGAAAACGGACACCGCTTGGGACGGCTCTGCACAGATTTTTGCTTTTTCCGCGGCGTCACCATTGGAGCTTTCTTCAATCATCGAGTCGACGATTTCAGCATATACCGAAGATCCCTCCGAAGACTTACTGGCTTATCTGGCGGCTGCCTCCCGGAAGAGTTTTTCTTCCGATGCCCCGCACCGTCTTCTGATGATGGCGGACCTGAACATTTCCGCGCAAGAAGAGATTTTCGGCCGTCTGAAGGCTATCCATCTAGGTCTTGCCGCCGGTGATTTCGGCGCTCTCGAGTCCCTTCCCCATGTCTACTACGGCAGCGGGGAAAAGCCCGGCAAGCTCGCGTTTCTGTTTCCGGGCCAGGGCAGCCAGTATGTCAATATGGGGCGGGAACTTGTCTGTGTATTTCCAGAAGCCTTTGCGTTTCTGGAAAAAGCCGACGCCATTTTTCAAACCAAATGTGGCGGGCGTCCCCTCACCCGATTTATTTACCCGTCGCCATCCATGGGACTTCAAGAGAAACGTGCCCAGGAGAGCGAACTTCGCCAGACCGAGATTGCCCAGCCTGCCATTGGCAGTATCAGCATGGCAATGACCCGGGTGCTCGAAAAATTTGGTGTGTATCCCGATGCCTGCTGCGGCCATAGCTACGGAGAGCTGACCGCACTGGCCGCCGCCGGCTGGATCCTTGAAGAAGATCTTCTTTCCCTTTCCATTACTCGTGGAAAATGCATGTCGGATGCCGGAAAGCGAAACGGTGGCGATGCAGGCACCATGATCGTTGTGTTGGGGGCTCTGGATGAGCTTTCGGAAAAATTGAAGGAAGCCGATATTCCTGTGGTCCTTGCCAACCGGAACAGCCCCTCCCAGGGCGTTCTCTCAGGCCCTGCCGAGGCCATCAAAAAGGCCGAGACCCAGTGCGCCAAATGGGGGTTTTCAACGGGACGTCTGCCGGTTTCAGCGGCATTTCACAGTGACATCATGTCACACGCCAGAAAGCCTTTTTCGGACCAGCTTTCCCGTATCGACATATCTCCTACGGATCGGACAGTGTATTCCAATGTCAGTGGGAACGCATATCCAAAAGATTCTGCGAAGTTGAAAACGCTTCTCAAGGACCAGTTGATATCTCCCGTGAACTTTCTGGAAAATCTCACCGGGTTGTACCGGGATGGCGTCCGGACCTTTTTGGAAGTGGGCCCCCGGGCGATACTCACTGGGCTGGTGAAAGAGAGTCTGACCGGGGGCGATATCACCGCCCTTTCCATGAACGGCGGCAGCGGAAAGGAAACCGCAATCGCAGGGCTCGCCGCGACGCTCTGCCGTTTGAGCGCCATGGGATACCCTGTATCCCTGACCGGGTGGGAATCCCCGGTTGAAAAACCCGAGAAAAAACGCATGCGGATTCCGGTCTCGGGTGCAAATTTCCTCCCCAAACCGGCCAACAGGCCGGCAGTGGCGCCGATGGCAGCCGAAACAATCGAACGACCTGACACTCGGCAGCAGGCGCCAACACCCAGAGCACCGGTCCCCACACCGACGCCCCCCAAACCCGAAATACCGGAAGGTTTACCCATCATGACCTCAAACCATAACGATGCCATCTCCCGTGCGCTCCAGGTTGCAGAGCGAGGGCTCAAATCCATGCAGGCCCTTCAACTGCAGACCGCGGAGGCGCATCAGAAATTTCTTGAAACCCAGGCTGCAGCCGCAAAGGCCCTCCAGGAAATGATTGCCGGGGTAAAAAATTTAACATCGGTCAATTCCCCGTCCATACCGGAAATGCCACGACACACGGTTTCCGAAATTCCGGCCACCGTTAAATCGCCATCAATTCCGCCTGCGCAAAGTGTTGTCGAAAGGCCCTCTGCGCCTTCCAAGCCCTCCCCGCCTGAACCAACGGCAATACCTTCAACCGGCCTGGACGCGGATCGCCTTGGCCGAACCCTCCTTTCGGTGGTCAGCCGTCTGACGGGATATCCGGCGGAGATGCTCGGCATGGACATGGATATCGAATCGGATCTGGGCATCGACTCCATCAAGCGGGTGGAGATCCTGTCCAGCATGGAAGAAGCCATTCCGGGCCTTCCCGCGGTATCCCCCGACATAATGGGTAGCCTGAAAACCCTTGGGCAGATCCTGGATCATTTTGCACAGGACACGCCATCCGGTGCATCCGAATCAGAGAAGGTAAACATTCAGCCTGGGCATGCCTCGAAAGAGATCGAAAAAGCCCTACTATCTGTAGTCAGCCGTCTAACGGGATATCCGGAAGAAATGCTCGGTCTGGATATGGATATCGAATCGGATCTGGGCATCGATTCCATCAAGCGGGTCGAGATCCTCTCCGCCATGGAAGAGGCTGTTCCGGGACTTCCGGCAGTCTCACCCGATATGATGGGAAGCCTCAAAACTCTGGGGTTGATTCTGGACTATTTTTCAAACGGAGCCCCGCCCGACAATAGCATCTCCTCTTCCGAACCTCCGCATGGCGGTGAGCCGGCGTCTTCCGAAAGTTCTGCCCCCCGGCGTTCCGATTCCAGGATTAAAGAAACCCTTCTGGCGGTAGTAAGCCGTTTGACCGGCTACCCCGAAGAAATGCTCGGCATGGATATGGATATCGAGTCGGATCTTGGCATCGATTCCATCAAACGGGTGGAGATCCTCTCCGCCATGGAAGAGGCTATTCCGGGGCTTCCCGCGGTATCCCCCGACATGATGGGAAGCCTCAAAACCCTCGGACTCATCGTTGAATATCTTTCAGGCGGTTCGGCTGCTTCGCAAGCAGAAGAAAAAACTCCCGAACCGGATAACCAAATCAGTTCCTCCAAAAGCGTTTCAGCGGTGGATCGTTTTCTGTTATCTCCGATCGTATCCCCTGTAAAAGGATCCTTCGGAAACAAAATTTCCCCAAAGGGCATCGTGTATATTACCGATGACGGCTCCGAACTTCCCGCCGCCATCGTTGAAGCCTTCCGAAATCATTCCGTTCAGGCCACTGTTATCCCGTGGGAAGTAGTCTCCGAGATCCGAAAAAAACAACGATCGCTCTCCGACACCGGCGGATTGATCCTTCTGCCGCATGAGCTTTCCGATGACGGAAGCGATCCGGGAGATCTTTCCCTTTTAAAGGATTCATTTTTTCTCGCCCACCATGTCGGCCCCGGTCTTATCGACGCGGCAGTCTCGGGCCACGCCCTTTTTGCCACCGTCACCCGTCTGGACGGCGCATTCGGTTTTTTTGAAAAAGATATTGCACATCCGGTTTCGGGCGGGCTCGCCGGCCTGGTCAAAACGGCGGCCATTGAATGGGAAGGGGTACGATGCCGGGCGTTTGACGTTGCGCCGGGGTGGAAGAATCCACAAGAAATTGCAGACCGAATTGTCTCCGAACTTCTGGACGCGGAACGAAATGATTCGGTCGAAATCGGCATCGATAAAGCCACCCGAACGACACTTTCATTTTCCAGTGCTCCCCTTCCCGCTACCGAAACAATTCCGCCCGACATTTCAGCCGGGGATGTCGTTCTCGTTTCCGGCGGCGCACGGGGGGTAACCGCAGAAGCCGCCATCGCCATCGCCCGCTCGGTTCAGCCGACCCTCGTACTTCTCGGACGCTCTCCCGAGCCCCTTCCGGAACCTGACTGGCTTAAAAGTCTTTTGACGACAAAGGAAATCAAAACCGCCATCATCGCAAACGATTTCCATGATACCAAACCCACTCCCAAAGCGGTTGAGGCGTCCTTCAAGAGATATATGGCGAACCGTGAAATTTCGAAAAACATCGAAAGAATGAAATCCGCAGGATCCAAGGTGACGTATGTCTCCGTCGACATTCGCCGCATTCAGGACGTCTCCCGGGTTCTGGAAAAAGTTCGAAACGGACTGGGGCCCGTCAAGGGCGTTCTTCACGGTGCCGGCGTTCTTGAAGACAAGTTGATCCTCGATAAAAGTGATGCACAGTTCGAGCGTGTCATCGAAACAAAGATCAAGGGCCTTCAGGTACTTTTAACCGCCACGGCCGATGACCCCATCAAGTTTTTTATTCTCTTTTCCTCCGTTGCCGCAAGATTCGGAAACGCCGGTCAGGCCGATTACGCCATGGCCAACGAGGTGCTGAACAAAATCGCCCGCGTCCAGAAAATCCGCCGTCCTGACCGAAAAACGATTTCCATCAACTGGGGGCCATGGGACGGTGGCATGGTCACCGGGTCCCTGAAGCAGGAATTTGCCCGAAAAAACATCGACCTGATCCCCATTGAAACGGGAGTCAAGTACCTTCTAAAGGAAATCGCCGGTTCGGACAATCCGAGCGAAGTCCTTTTCGGAGCGCCCCTGCAGCCCGTCGCGACTGCCGGTTCGGATGCTCAGGAATCATCCGGGGCAACCGCTTCCATCGAAACGTCCACTTCCGATCCTCTACGGGTCATGCTGAACCGTGATATCGATATCAACCGGTTCCCCATACTGGCATCCCACCGTCTGGACGGAACACCGGTGGTTCCCTTCGCGCTCCTGACCGAATGGATTGGCCATAGCGCCCTCCACGACAATCCGGGACTGCTGCTTCAGCGTGTGGAAGATATGCGGCTGCTGAAAGGCATCCGAATGGATCAGGACCGGAAGGTCATTCGGCTTCTGGCCGGAAAGGCGCGTAAAAAAGAGGACAGCACGTATGAGGTGGACGTGGAGATTCGAAACGGTATTCAGGACGTCAAGGAAGTGCTTCACTCAAAAGCCAAGGCGCTCCTTTCCAACCGCCTGCCGACACCTCCCGAGTATGACATCCACCGAATCGAATCCTTTCCTGCATATGAAAAGTCCATCAAGGAGGTTTATCAAAACATCCTCTTCCACGGCCATGCGCTCCAGGGTATTCAAAGAATCATCGGGCTTTCTGAAAAAGGGATGGCCGCCGAGGTAGCCCCGGCACCGTCTCCGGAAAGCTGGATGGACCAGCCCATGCGCAGCAGGTGGATCGCAGACCCACTGGTGCTGGATTCAGCCTTTCAGATGGCATGTGTCTGGTGCTATGAGCAGAAAGGGATGGTGTCACTTCCGAGTTTCGTTGCCTCGTTCCGGCAGTATTGCCGGAAATTCCCGGAGACGCCGGTCACGGCGATTCTGGAAGTCAACAGTGTAACGGACCATAAAATGATCGCGGATGTCACGATTCTCGATTCAAACCGTCGGGTGGCGGCGGAACTCAAAGGATATGAAGCTATCATGGACAGCAGCCTGTTCAAGGCCTTCAAACCTGAACTGGCACAAAGCGCGTGAAATCAGACCTCCCACACTATGCGGTTTCGTCCTTCCTGCTTTGCTTTGTAAAGCCGGTCATCGCTAATGTGGTGTTTGGCCAGACGTTTCATTTCTTCCCGGATTCCCGTCCGGAATATATTTTTTGCCGGGCTTTTGCCGCGGCTTGAAGAACCTCCACATGCACGTCGATATAGTCGTATACTCTGGCGCGATGCTTCCCAGGCGCGGGGCGAAGCACGCGCCCAAGATACTGAAGCACTCTTCCGCTGAATCGAATGGGCGTTGCCAGAAACAAGGTCGACAGGTCTTTGCAGTCAAACCCTTCTCCCACCAACTGGCCCGTGGCAACCAATACCCTCACCTTCCCCTGGCATATCTCTTCCAGAACGGCCTCTCTTTGCCGGGTGGAAAGATCCCCCGTCAATACGGCCGAGGGGATGTGATGCTTGTATCGGAGCAGCAGATGTATTGTCTCGGCATGCTTTTTTCGATCCGTCAGAACGAGACAGATCCCACCGTTTTTTTGGGTTTCCAGAGCCACATCCTCCGCAATCATACGATTTCGCTTATCATCCGATGTCAATTCCGTCAGCATTTTGGTATATTCGCTGACAGGATCGTGAAACGGCTTGAACTCTGTTTCCCTGAAAATAACATCCGCAGACAGGATATCCCCACTTTTCACAAGCGTCTTCTTTTGAATTTCATGGTGGGTATCGCCCAGGTACCAGAAAATTAGCTTGGACAGCTTATCTCTTCGCCAGGGAGTTGCACTGAGGCCCAGCATATACCGGCAATCGAACGCCTCCAGGGCCTCGGTGAACGTTCGGCTCGGTGCACGATGGCACTCATCGACGATGATGAATCCAAAGTGCTGCCTCATTTGCTCCGCATCTTTGTACAGGCTCTGAACCAGAGAGACGGTTACTTTGTCTCCAAGCGTCTTTCGACCGCCCCCCCACAACCCCACCTGGCTTTCCGGGATCCCTAAAAATTCTGAAATCTGCCGTATCCATTGAAGTGCTAGATCCTTGGTGTGAACGACAATCAACACCGGCTGACGACGGCTGGCCACCATGTGAAGGGCGATCACGGTTTTTCCGGAACCGGTTGGGGCGCACAACGTCCCGAATTCTTTTGCCAGCATATCCGCAGCTGCCCGCTGTTGAAAAGGTCTCAGATGACCGGTAAACTGAAAAGCAACCGGCGGAAAGCTCCGACGCTTATCGACAAGTTCCCATTCAATTTGATGCTTTTTCAGCAGGAAAATAAGCTGTCGGATGTATCCTCTGGGAAGATAGAGAGCGTTCTTTCCTGACCGGCGGTAAAATTTGAGAATTTTCGGAGTTCCTCGATTCCATCGGCCCATACGTTCGTTCTCGAGCCATTTGGGGTTAACGAGGGTTAATGTCTCCATCAGTTCCCGTTGAAGAGACTCGGGAAGATCTTTAACCGTCAGTTGATTGGAGAGTGTTAGAACAGCAGTTTGCTTTGGGCAGGCCATGATGCCGCACCTCATCCGTTTCAGCCGCTTTATTCCGCCTCATCGTCTTCCTGCTCCAGGTCTTCCCCCAAATCCATATCAACCTCATCGTCGTCGACCTCATCATCGGCATCATCATTTTCGTCATCTTCATATACGACCCTCGGATCCATATCGTCTTCAGCGGAAACGAAGGCATCGATATCATCTATGAGAACCTCATTTGAAGTCGCCCCTGACTCATCATTTAGAAGATCGATGATACCCTGTGCAATTTTCTCACCGAACTCCTGCCGGGGATACATGTTAGGTCTCCGAACCAATGAAACCAGATCGTTGGTTCCTTTCTCCATGGCATTCCGAAAGTCGGCGATTTCGTGAATTTCCTCGCAGACAAAGGCAAATTCGCCCTTTTCAAGTTCGGCATACTCTTTTATAGACAGCTTTTGTGTTTCAGGATTGGTAGATATCAGATATTTCTGTTTCACATCACGCTCCTATTCATTTGTTTTTTTTAATCTTTTTAACGCCATTCCATACCACAAAAATGTAGAGACGACAAGTAGGTGTAAAATATTATTGAATAACAAAGATAGGCTTAAGAATTGGTAATGAAGGAATTTGTCCGGGGGTGTGATTCCATAAATATTCGAACTATTTCCTGCTGCATCTCCTCCACGACGGATTGGTGCTCCAGATCGACCGATAGGTCGTGATGCTCCATGGGATCTTTCAATTCACCATATAACTGGAAAATCAAAATCGTCTATAATATTATTTCATACGAAGCTCTCCATCGTCTCAAAAAGAGAACACAGATAATTCCCACCAGCGCCGCCAGGGAAATCAGGGGGATGGCCAACTGATAATTTCCCCAGGCATCGACAGCCGCCCCCGCCGTAAAAAGTCCAATGGCGCCCCCGAAAGCACCGAGACCTGAAGTTAATCCCCATATCTTTCCTATCATTTGGAGCGGATAATTGATGCTGACGAAAAGAGGGAGTGCCGCATAGAAAACGGCAATTCCTGAGCCAGCAAGAATAAGGGATATCATCAACAAGGTGGAATTGCCATATACTTCGGGGACCAGCAAAAGGTATATGAAAATGCAACACAATGCCCCGCCGATGAACATGAATGGACGGACATTTGTCCGAAATATTTTATCCTGTATAATTCCACTGACGATCGGGGCGAGAACACCGGCAATGGACGCGCCTAACATAAATTTGGCAGCAGTCATGTACCCGAATCCCAGTCCGAGAGGAGCCTCCGCCGCCAAATATGTGGGGGTGATGTTGTAAATGGTTTGAAGCAGCCATGCTGCGAAAAAAACAACCAGCGTAAAGATCCATGTCATAGGCTCCGCCAGTTGTTGACTAAAAGAGTTCTCGGCCAGAATCAATTCTTGCGGTTGGCTCCGGGAAGGCTGTTGCGGTTTTGTCGCTACGATGAGGTAGAGGGTTATTGCGAAGCCAACCCACCCGATTATAGATATCAATGCTGACATCTCCTGCCAGCTCCCGGTCATTTTGAACAGGCCTGAACTCAGGGGGTAACTGACCACTGCGCCGAGGGCACTGGCGGTGCCCAGCAGGCCGGCCGTAAGGCCCCGTTCCTTAGAGGGGAACCAGGTGGCCATGATGGGAGACATAAGGCAGTAAGCAAATCCCGTGCCGATTCCCTCAAAGGTCCGTGCCAAAAGGGCCGTTGAGTACTGGTGTCCCATCAAAGGCATCAGCAGCGCGCCGCCGGATGCAAACAGTGCGGAAAGGGCCAGGATAAACAAGATCCCGAACCGGTCGCAAAGCATTCCCCCTACGATAATGGCAATGGAAGCCGCCAGCATGAAGACCGACATGAAATTGGTGGCGGTTCCGATATCGATGCCCAGATTTCCGGCAATTTCCGGGAGAATGGACGCAAAGGAGATAATGTACATGTTGCCGGCCAGTATGGCGATGGCGCCGGCCAGCAGGACCAGCCATCTCATGGCCGGATATGTAGTCGAATCGTCCATCGAAATCCCCATATATTTACTGCCTCAAGTTTGCATCCGCCTGAGATTCCTAAAATTTTCATAATTTTTTCCTCAAGTCCTTGTCTGACTCGATTTGGCCGGTTTTCAGACGCCCCGCCCGGACGGCGGGGCGTCTCGAAAGAATTTTAGAACTTGTAATCCAGCGAAAGCCCCACCTGCCGGAAAGAATTGCTTCCGTAAATGGCAGCCGTCTGGCCGTCTGTTTCCGTAACCATCGCCACGGGCCGGTGTTCATCCAGAAGGTTGCGGCCCCAGAGCGACACACTCCAGGTGTTGTTGACAGAGCGAAGGCCTATCTGGCCGCCCAGATCCCACCATCCTTTAAATTCGGTTTTCGGGTTTCTATAGGGAAGCGCCGTCTGAACCTCTGTCCGGTAGGTGCCGTTCACGGCCAGATACCCCAGCAGAGCGTCCGTCAGCCCGTGGGTATAATCCCCGGACAGGACAAACTTCCATTCGGGCACGTTTACCAGCTGCTCGCCGCCGATGTCGTCTCCGGCCTGGTCGTGATATCCGTCAGGATATTCCGCCGATACGTAAATAAGACCGGACGTGAGAGAAAGCCCAGCCATGGGCCGCCCGATCACATCGAGCTCGATCCCCTTGGAAACCACTTCCGATAAGTTCTGGGCCACGCACGTCCAGGCCCCCTCTGTGTTGGCGGTGCAAACCGAGCCCTGATAGTCCTTGACGGTATTGTGAAACACGTTGAAGTCGATCGCCATGCGATTGTCCAGCACACTGGCCTTGATCCCCACCTCATAGGACAGGGGCTTTTCCGGCTTGATGATGGCCGGCAAATCGATGATGGTTCCCGTCTCGTCCAGGGATCCCTCTGAATGATGCCCGGGCTTGTAGCCCTGGGTGACACTGGCGAACGCCATCACCTGCGGGTTGAAGCGGTACTGCCCGCCGATGCGCCAGGAAAGATTGTCATCCGTATCCGAAAGGGATCCCGTTGCACCGGTATGGTGCTCTGTCTGCTTGATCTTGACGGTCTGGCGCGTCACACGAAGCCCCCCGAAGAGCGTCGCCGCGTCCGTGATATTGTAGCTCAGGTGCCCATAGGCAGCCAGTGAATCGTTGCCGGCGTTGTAGTCGGAGCCGGAAGCCACGGCCACCGGAATATAGATGGGCGGGGCGAAAGGACTGGGATTGACGCTCGGCAGCCAGATCGAAACATCCGTACCGTATCCAAAGACGTCTTTTTTGTAGGTCGAATAGTAAAGTCCGGCCACGTATTCCAGGGCCTCCCCGCTCGGTGAGGTGATCCGCAGTTCCTGGGAAAACTGATCCGCATCGGTATTGTTGTCCGGCCGGTCCACGATAATGGGAAACGGTGCCGGATACATGAAAATACTCTCGTGGTCCGGGCCTTCAGTTTGTTTCCGGTAAGCGGTGATGGATGTCAGCGTATAATCGGAAAGCGTATAGTCGAATCGCGCCGATGCGCCGTAATTTTCGCTCTGTTTTCTGGGGGTAAAAGGCGCATAGACGTCCTGATTGCCCTCTTCCACCGTCACACCGGCGTTGGCCGCCGCCTGTGCGGAAAACGAACCCGGTACGACGTCGATGAGGGTAAAGAGCCGGGGTCCCTTTTCGTCCTTTTTATTGTAATCGGCGATCAGGTCGAGACTCAGGCTGTCCGAGGGTGCGTACAGATAACGTAGCCTGGCACCGTAATTATTTGAAACACTGTCTTTGTGGTCATAGAGGTTGGTATGAATCCCCCGGTAGGTATTTGACATGGCGCTGATGCGCATGGCCGAGTTCCCGGTGAGAGGCACATTCAGGGCGCCCTTGAACAGTTCCTGGCCGAAACCCGAACCCATGGAGTCTTTATGGGCGTATTCGACGTGGGCGTATCCCGAAACCCGTGTCAAATCGGGAGCGACCGTGACCATGTTGACCACGCCCGCCGAGGCGGCCTGACCGAAAAGCGTGCCCTGGGGCCCTCTCAGAACTTCCACCCGCTCCACGTCAAAGACATTCGGATTGGGGATTTCGCCCGCCGGGACATCGTCGATGACCACGGCAACGGATCCTGTGGACGATGCCGTGTAATCCGTGGTGCCGATCCCCCGGATCTGCCCGCCGCCGCTGGGACCGTTGTCCGGATTTTTGAATTCCAGCGCCGGTGTGATCCGGTCCAGGTCCGTGATGTCGTTGATCTGCTGACGCTCCATCTGCTCCTGGTTCGCAACGGTGATGGCCACCGGTACGTTCTGAACCTTCTCCTCACGCTTCTGGGCCGTAACGGTGATCTCTTCCAGGGTGAACTGATCTTCCTGGGCGAATGAACACAGCGGGCCACCCAGAAAAAATATGACTCCCAATGCAAAAGTAATCAAAACCGATAATGATTTTTTCATAACCCCCTCCTTGAATGTTTTGGTGCTATTTCAATGCCGGCTCTTTTCTCAATGCCCGGGAATGAATCTGGCCATCTCGAATTTTACCTAGTCGAATCTGCCCGTAAACGGGAATTCCCCCTCATATGCCAGGGCTACGGGTTTGCACGTATCTTTCCCAATATCCAATCCTTCGAGTGAAATCATGGGAGCGGTTTTGACCTCACCCTCCCCGACTTTTTGGTCGTTGATATAGAGTGTGCCGGTTCCGCCGGCCATAC
>JBECKW010000160.1:0-3010 GCA_040235505.1 Desulfobacterales bacterium | reverse complement strand
GAGTATCGTCCTGCTTGCGGCGAAAGGATCTGTCCTCGCGCCTCGGTTCATCCTTGAAGGTATCACCCCAATCGACGCTGGTAAGGGTTTTTTCGATCTCTTCGGGACTCATGCCCGAGGCATAAAGTCCGCCGACAATTGAACCCATGCTGGTGCCTGCTATGAAATCGATGGGAACCCGGAGTTCTTCAAGGACCTTCAGTACCCCGATATGAGCGGCGCCGCGGGCGCCGCCGCCGCTGAGCACCAGGCCGATCTTGGGACGGTCGGCTGCCGCTGCCGCTTCAAGGCACACCAGGAGAAGAAAGCAGATAAACGAAAAAACCATAACCCAGAGTTTCCCATTAGTTTTGTGCATCGTTGGCCTCATTGTTAGTCTTGTCAAAAAAAACTCTCACCTGGTCGGACATGTAGGAAAAAAAAGGGTTGTACCTGAGCCGCATGAGTTGTTGCCCGCCGATGGCAAGCACGCCTCTTTCCCCCCGGAGAGCCAGATTTCCCAGCCTGATTGTCTTTGACCTTTGGCTCATAGGCGCCTCCCCATAAATCGGATCATCCGGCGGAATTGGCAGGGCGACATGGGAGAGTGAATAGATACCGTGCGGCCAGGAGAGAGACAGGGGAGTTTCCGCAACTGCCCCCTCCATTGCCTTTTTCCGAAGCTCCTGGACCGCATCGGAGGTCGCGTCCATATTGCTGACAATTTCCAGCTCAAAGGGAAGATCAGAAGAGTGTAACAGCCGGGTCCTTAAGGCATCGACATTGGTCACCAGCATACCCTCCGCCAGAGCCCGCCTGTTAACATCAAAAAGGACGAGACGGTTTTTGTCTGGTGGCAGGTGATTTAAAAAGTTATCAATCACAGCTGTGGGGGGAACCGTTGCGTCGACGATCGACTGAAAAACAAGGGTACGTGGCAGCCGTAAGAGCGTACCGTTCTTTTTACTGCTCTCCAGCATGGACTGAATGCGTTTTGTCAGCAGGTAGATCTGAACACCGGCGTTTACAGGGAAAGAGTTGTATTTGTAGGGATCGTATTCCATTATGACGGATTCCCATTCCAGTTTGCCAAGTCCTGGTAACGCTGCCAGGGCCAGCTGCATCTTGGCAAGGACGGCAACGGGCGGCAGTCCGAACGCCGGTGAAAGAAGGACCAGTCCGGTGGGCTTCGGCAGTTCTGCATCAGTGAGGCCCTGGAGGGAATATTCCACGGCAAGCACTGCTCCGGTCGAATATCCAACCATATAAAGCGGCGCTGCCCCGCCGATCTCTTTTCGAAGATGGCGCGCGCCGATACGCACGGCTGCTGCCCAATCCTGCCATCTGACATCTTTCAATTCGGCCGGAATGGTGCCGTGCCCCGGAAGTCGAAGTCCTACAACCCAGAAACCCTGTTCATGGAGTTTTTCCGCAAGGGCCCGAAGACTATATGGCGAATCGGTAAGCCCGTGCAGCATCAGCACGCCGCCGCGGGGATTGTCAACCCGCATTTCAAAGGATTTGTTCCAGTTGACCGCATAGCCTGAAGGGTCTGATCTGCTGCCCGTCCGGTACCGGTTAAAGTTGGACCCTGGACCTGTGCTCTCTCGATATACTTTCTCATGAAGTTCCCTGAAAAGACGATCTTCCAATTGCAGATAGGAGGCAAAATCAGGAACTGTCGAAAGCCGGGATTCTCTGAATTCTTCCTGCAATTCTATCTGATGCCATGGCGCGGCTGTGAACCTGGTGCTTGAATAGATGTAGACGGCCAGGCCGCCGAGCAGGGAAAAGATGAGTCCATAACCGACCAAGGCAAAGATATGTTTGAAAAATGCTTTCATGACGCACCGTTTCCTGCGCTGTCGGTATATTTCCCGCCTCTTTTATGGAGCGCCCTGCGATGCCATAAAAAAAGAAGTTATGCTGCAATGCAGCGTTACTCTCGTGGTGGTTTTTTTTACTATTTATTTTGGAGACTTGCCAATCCTTTCATCCAGTCTGGCACGTAACCGCTTTGCATAGGCTTCGAGACGCTTGCCGAGTTCTTCCCATGATGCTTCTTCCATGCCGTCACTACCAAGGGGGTCGATAACAGCCGCCAGTTGTTCGTTGGTGCCGCCGTCCAAGAGCTCTGCTTCGATGGTAGCCTTGTTCAGTTCCGTCCGCAAACCCGCCAGGTTTCCAATGGTTGTTACCACAAATCCGATTGGTGTATACCCTAAAAGCCCTCGTTTTTTGGTTTTTATATATACATTGGTGATAGCAAGGCGTATACCTAGCACGCCTTCTCCCGGTTCCTCGACCACCTGGTATTCGGGTTCAAGTTCTTTAACAATGATCTGACGCAGGCTGTCGGCAATGACTTTTACTTCGTCAGGATCGATTCCCTTGTACTCTGAATCTTCAGCCACCCATATTTCAATGGGATCAATGAGTACTTTGGTGTAAGAAACTTTTACATCCGGCTTCCTGTAAACCAGGGCTCCAGGAAACTCCTTGTCCGACTCGAAATGGGGTGTTCCGCTAAAAAATTTCGGCTCGGGTATATCTGCACCCCAGCAGCTGCCGACAAAAAGTGTCAGGATAGCTATTACCAGTAAAAAGGAAAATTTTTGTACCTTCATGGCGTGCTCCTTTTTTTATCTTTGTTGCTCATTCCGGAATAATCTGACTCCGCCTTTATTACGCCCACTCCTTGAACTTCAATGGATGCAGGTCACTGACTGAAACCGGCAACACCAGTCAAACATCGACAAGTTCTCTTCCACAAACTTCACCCTATGCCCTCGTCTCAGCATCATCGCCGAAAAGATGGTGCCGGCCTGGGCAGAGGCCTAGAGGGTAATGGCACCGGCTGAGGCCTACTCGGCGGCGGGTTATAAATCGGCTGCTCCGGCTTGGGCGGTTTGTTAGATGGGGGTGGTCGGTGAGGAGGCTTGGGGTAGTGGGGTGGCGAAGGTCGGTAGTGTGGCGGCCTTACGATGATTACATCATTTCGATACCACCGTCCATGATACCGGTATGGATC
>JBECKW010000004.1:0-13763 GCA_040235505.1 Desulfobacterales bacterium | reverse complement strand
CTACGCCGGCAGATTCGTTCTCCCGGGCAACAACTGGCTCGTGGGCACCCAGACCACCTATACCGAAAGGCCCTTCCTCGATCGCACGGCCCTGGTCAACGCGATCAACTACGATGTCAAGCTGGGGACGAACTGGCGCGCTCTCGGCCAGTTCATGGGCAGCGACGTGGATGACGGCGCAGGAAGCACGCAAGGATTCGGGTCCTTCAACGCCATCCAGTTCACACCCAGCGACCGGTGGAGTTTCGAGACCAGTCTGATTCATTACGATGACGAGATAGACATCAACGACATGGGCTACATGCAGCGGAACAATCTCGTGGAGTATTTCCTCAGTGTCAATCATCAACAGACGAACTTTCCCGAAACCTCCAGCACCGCCTCCGTTTCATGGATGGCCTTTATCCAGCTCTCTTCGAATACCGAGGGCGTGAATCTTATGGACAGCATTATGAGCATGCGAAGCCAGAAGATGCGCTCCGGCGCCCAGTTCGACTTCCGGTTCAATGCCAAGCTCGAAGGCTACGACGACCTGATCTCGCGGGGAAACGGCCTGGTGCACCTGAACAACCAGTTCAGCGGGGGCCTTTCCTACAGCACTCCGCGGCGGGGCGCGTGGCGGAAATCCATCGGGGTCGATGTTTTCCAGGAGGGTGTCAAAGACTGGGGAGTCGACCTCCAGGGCGGCCTCACCTGGTATCCCTACGACACACTCAATCTCGATTTCAATCTAACCCCCCGTTGGAGCCCTGACTGGCTGATCTGGCTCCAGGGCGACCAGTTGGCAAGCTTCTCCCACACCAACATCACGGGGACGATAACGGGCAACTGGTTTCCGGCCGACCGCCATGAATTCCGTCTGAAGGCCCAGTGGCTCACCATCGACGCCCAGGCGCAGCAAAGCTACCGAATCGGCCCGAAAGGCCGGCTGGTGGCGGACGAGACTCCCGTCAACGATTTCGCCATGATCAATTTCGGCCTGCAGCTTCGATACCGCTATGAAATCTCGCCGCTCTCCGACTTTTACATCGTTTACAGCCGCGGCGGTCTGGATCGCATCGACAATCCGAGTCAAGATACCTGGGAGCTTCTGGGTGACAGTACGCGCCTCAGGAATTCGGACCAGTTCCTGGTGAAATTGCGATACGGGTTTTAATCAGCTTTGCGATCCTGCTATTTCAGCCCACCACAAGCGGATTCCGCCGAGATCGCCCCTTGCGTTCACCTTGGGGCGATCAGCATCTCAGCGACGAAATAAAATTACAATTATGAAATATCGTAAAACAATTATGTATTATCATTAAAATGCGCCCTGACCATTGCCCCGATGGCCGCCTCCCGATACCCGAATCCTTTCACACCTAAGCTCAGCTCAAATTGCCGCCGGTGCGCTCCCGAATGGCCGACGGCTTTATGCCCCGGGATAAATACATTCCTGAAAACAAAGATAACGTTTATGTAATTTTAGAAAATCTTATCTGGCTAATATCAGACCATTCAAATGCCCTTAAATTACAAGCGGATATCAATTCATCCGATCGATTGGCATGGGTTATGCTCCTTACGGCGCCCGGAATGCATTCCGGAGTTTTTTAAGATTAACGCTTTTGAAATGGAGACAATATCATGAAAAAAATCGAGACCATCATCAAACCGTTTAAGCTCGATGATGTCAAAGACGCGCTGAACGAGATAGGTGTGACGGGGATGACCCTCACCGAAGTCAAAGGGTACGGCCGCCAGCGCGGCCACAAGGAAATCTACCGCGGAGCTGAATACCAGACTGATTTTATCCCTAAAATCAAAATCGATATCGTTGTCGAAGAGACAATGGTGGACAAAGTGATCGAGACTATTCTGGCCAAAGCAAATACCGGGAAAATCGGTGACGGAAAGATCTTTGTGTCGCCGTTGGAGCAGGCAGTGCGAATTCGAACCGGCGAGCGGGGGCGCGATGCAATCTGATGCGGGCGGCGTTTTTTAATATACCTTTGTCCGATTAAAGGGAGAGAAAAAATGAAGAGATTTATAAGTATTTGGATACTTTTGGTTATGCTGTTTTCCGCCAGTCTTGCCCTGGCCGACCTGCGTCCGGATCCTTCGGGCGCGAATACCGGCGGTGCGGCGGACGTCATCGGCGCCACAGCCAATGCCCCTACCCAGACGGATATGGACAGCCTTTCGGCGAGTGAACCGCTGGCGGCGAAATTGGCGGACGTGATCGGTCACAACCGGATCGCCATCAACTTCGGATGGATGCTGCTATGCGGATTTCTGGTGATGTTCATGCAGGCCGGCTTTGCAATGGCGGAAACCGGGTTTACCCAGGCCAAGAATGCGGGGCACACCATGGCGATGAACATGATGGTCTACGGTATCGGCATGCTCGGGTACTGGGTATGCGGCTACGCGCTCCAGATGGGGGGCGTCGGAACCATCTCCAACCTTGGGGCCGGCACCGGACTTCTGAACGGAGAGTTCACCGTCACCCTTTTTGGAAAAACTTTCGGCCTCTTCGGTACCAAGGGATTCTTCCTGAGCGGCGGGGCCTACGATGCGGCCATTTTTTCCCTGTTTCTTTTCCAGATGGTGTTCATGGATACCACCGCGACCATCCCCACGGGCGCCATGGCCGAACGCTGGACCTTCAAATCCTTCGTCATTTACGGATTCTTCATCTCCATGTTTGTCTATCCTCTGTATGGGAACTGGGTCTGGGGCGGCGGATGGCTCTCCCAGCTCGGCGCGAACTTCGGACTGGGGCATGGCGTCCTTGACTTTGCGGGTTCGTCCGTTGTGCACATGACCGGCGGTGTTGCAGCCCTCGCCGGCGCCTTGGTCCTCGGCCCCAGGTACGGCAAATTCGACAAGGACGGCAATCCCAAGGCAATTCCCGGGCACCATATTCCCATGGCCATCGTCGGTTGTTTCATCCTCGCCTTTGGCTGGTTTGGGTTCAACGCGGGCTCGACCTTGGGCGGTGGTGATCTGAGAATCGGCATCATCGCGACCAACACCATGCTCGCCTCGGCGTCGGGGGCCCTCTTCGCCATGTTTTATATGTGGAAATTCTACGGGAAACCGGACGTTTCCATGGCCGCCAATGGCATGCTGGCCGGTCTCGTGGCCATTACCGCGCCCTGCGCCTTTGTGAATTCGGTTGCCGCCGTCATCATCGGCGCCATTGCGGGTGTTCTCCTGTGCATCAGCGTCTTCTTCGTGGAGCGGGTCATGAAAATCGACGATCCGGTGGGCGCGATATCGGTCCATGGCGTAAACGGTGCGTGGGGACTGCTGGCGCTGGGGCTTTTTGCCGATGGCACCTATGGAGACGGGGCGAACGGTGTCGCGGGCACAGTGAAAGGGCTTTTCTATGGAGGCGGCTCGCAGTTCGTCGCCCAGATTGCCGGTGTTGTCACCAACATCGTATTTGTCTTTGTGGTAATGTATGTTTTCTTCATCATTCTGGACAAGATCGTTCCCCTGAGAGTCTCCAAGGAACTTGAAATCGAAGGGTTGGATCAGGGCGAAGTCGCCGTATCCGCTTACCCGGAATTCAATCTCAATAAAACGATGTTATAGGCTTTACTCAGGAGATTTGTTGCAGAACAAATAAAAAGCGTCACCGGCTCGTTGTCGGTGACGCTTTTTTTGCCCTGTCAATCCTGTCTAATTTTTTCAAAAGACAACAGCGATTCAGACAGGATTTACAGGATTATTTTAAAGAAAAACTATTGAATCGGAAATGTCATCCCTACACTACCGGCCGATTCATTTCTTTTGAATCCATTTGCCGGAGGCATCCTGTATCCATTCGCCCGGTCCGGCATTTTCTGCAATCTGCAGGGCGCGACGTTTCCCGACCTTTTCGGCAGTGGTTCCCTGTTGTTTGGCAATGGCCTCGTAAACGATCTTCCGGTCTTGGTTTTCGGCCGCCACGACATCCGGTTTTGCCTTCTTGCCACCGACAAATTCCAAATAACCCATGTTGTTTTCACCGACAATGCCCTGGGCCTTCAGCTCGACAATCACCGGCAGCCGATTTTTCATACGTTCTTTAATGCCGTTGGCTGAAAACGATGTGCCCGCACCCACTATAAAAAATCCGACGATCCCCAAAATGAAAGTCTTCAATAATTTTCGCTGTTTCATACTCAGGCGCTCCTTTTTTCAGAAGGAATCATAATGAATTAATTGCCGGAATCAGATTTGTTTTCAATCTGATTTTCAGCCGCGTCGATATCTCCGAAGAAATCATCCAGTGCACGATCAACCCTCACGTTGACATCGATGGTGATGTGAATCGGCTTGACTTCAACCGGCGCCAATTCCACCCTGGCCTTGGCGCAGCCGACGATGGTTAAAACCGACCATGTGCCGAGCAATATCAGAAAATACTTTATCATAGGCCTAATCTCCGCTTTTTTGGATCATTTGAATGAGCCCTTTGTACTGCATCAACTTATTGAGCGGCAACCTGAAATTGACATCCAGGCGGATTTCCTGAAACTTCGAACCCTGGACGTTGGCTTCAACTTTGGCGAATCCGCCCAAATCCTTTTGATAGACAAACGGCAGTGACTGTGCCGGCTTTCCGTCGAGCTGCATTTTTAGGACCAGATCTTCTCCCTCGGTGGTCAGGTTCAGCTTCGCCCACGAGTAATCATAATCTTCCAGCGCCTTTCTGGCAAGCTCCATCTGGACATACTGCGGGGTGTCGGGCGGGATGCCGGCCGTCAGCATTTCGGTGTCCGTCATGCGGATTTTGCCGGTTTCGCCGGGTGTCGTATACAGGAATCCGTCCGAAAAGCTTAACTGCCCGTTCCGGTACCTTACGGGGATCCTGCCGTTGAGCTGGCCTTCGGCCCTTTCGGTGGTCGCCCCGAATTGCCCGAGCACTTTGGCCAGGTTCAAACGATCGCAATATAAAATGAGACGATAGTCTTTGGTACCCGAGGTAAGCCGGATCGCCGGGGTCTCCACATTTCCGTCGCACCAGGTAAAACGGCTCTTTTCCACCAGAAGCGATTGGGGCGATTCAATCTGGTAATCGATTTCCCCGTTTTCGATCTTCATCTCGCCGAAGGATGCCTGGGAAAATTTCAGTTTCTCACCGGGAGCGCTGCGCATTTCAACCAGATCCGGGATGGAGAGATCCATCTGAATTCCATCGATACTCACCTTGTTCTGGCTTTGCGCCAGTGTACCGCCGCTTATGTGCGTTTCGGAGGCGACCTTGATTCCCTCTTTTCCAATGACCAGATCGCCCGCTTCGACCAGTTTCCCCTTGAATGTAAAGCCTTCGGCAGCCGGCATCAGCCTCGCCAGATCGATTTCCGGCCCCGTTTCGGGATACACCATTTCGAAATGCGCCCGGGTTTCGTTATCCCCGGGGGGCCACAGGTGCGTGTCGCCTGAAAATTTGGCCGCCAGGTCAGGCATCAGCGGGCTTTTCAGATTTCCGCTAAACGACAGGCCCGAAGCTGTCTGCTGCAAATCGGCGTTGATGGCGCCCACCTTCAGGGTGTTGTACCGAGCGGATTCAATTTCAATTCTTCCCTTCTTTGCCGACGGCGTAACCGGGAATCTCAGCGGGATATCGCCCTTAATTTTTGAGAATTCGTAGGTTTTCCGTGTGTCGGTCAGCCGCCCGCCGTCAAATTTCACCCGTCCATCCACTTGGCGGACTCCGCCATCGTCGATCTGAAGCGTGCAAACGGCCGACAAATCACCCGCTTCCATTTGGAAAGCATTTGATGTCAGCTTGCCGCCGGATAACTCCAGGTTGACGGTGGATGTAATTCCCCGGGCGCCCTCACCGCCGATGGTCGCTTCGCCTGTCAGGACGAGTTGCGGCAATAAGAGCTTTACGCTCTCCGACGAGGCCTGAACCCCCGGCACCTGCAGCTTGTAGGTGGCGGACATGGTCCCGTCCCGGCTGCCGCCGGATATCGCAATGGTGGGTAGCCGTGTGGCGACATGGAACTCACCCAAGTCGACGCCCGGATTTTTATGCTCGCTTTTTTGACTATCGCGGCTCGTGAGGCCAAACTGCCAGGAGCCGCTTTTGGAATACCGGCCGGAGAATTCAAGCGGCAACTCGAACGGTTCCGTGAGCCGGATCGGGATCGCTTTGTCGAGGGCAGCGCCGGAAGGTTCAAGAGAGAGTTTTAAATTGCCCGAGATTTCATACCGATCGGTCTTTGGCTGAACCGTCGCGGCCATATCGGCAATTCGCGCGGCGAATGGCGCCTCCGTTTCAAAATCAGACAGATGGATACGCCAGTCCGGCCCTGACGTTTTTTCAAAGTCAATCACCAGCGGTATTTCATTTTGCTTCTGATCTGAAAGGGTTCGGAATTGCAATCCGTTGTAATCGATGGTGAATGCGGAGCCTTTCAGCCGGCCGTGAACATCGGAAATGGAAAAAGGATCCAGCGTGAAGTCGGAATTGGCCTCCAAGTCCGCGGTTCCGGTAACATGCAATCCGTCTACGGATTCAAATAAATCCGTGAATCTCGAAAGGGACAGCCGCCCCGCCATCAGCTTTGTCGAAAGCTGGTGTTGCGCCAGGTCCGCGCGTACTGAAATTTTAACCTCCTGCCCCCGTGGGTACAGGTCCACCAAAGCGTCTAAAATGGAAGCGTCCCCGGCGTCCTTTGTCATAACCATTTCAAATGGAATGCGATGGACCTGTCCGTTTATCTCACAGAAAAGCGCTCCGCTTTTTATTTCAATGCGCATCGGCAATGCGGAGAAGGAATGATCGACGTCGGCATCATGTTGCGTCGATGGCGCTCCAATCCGGTCGAGCAATTCCGCCAGATCGAAACCCCGCAATCCCGGCTTCCCGTTTTTAAATTCGGTGTGAAGTTCCACGCCGCTGGCCACGATATTTTTAACTTTACCCTGGTAAAGCTCTTCTGGAGCATAATCCACCCGGATGGATTGAATCACCAAAGCCGGATTTTGCGCCGATCCCAGTCTGAAAGGTCCCAGATCAGCGCCGTCCAGCCCCACTCGGCGCAACTTCAGTGCTATTTCCGAAATGCCGGCATCCTTTTTTAAAATGGAAGTGATCCGGGTTTCCAGCAGACCCGGTAAAAGATAGTCGGTCAGAACGAGCGTACCGGCCCCGCTAATGAGGATCAGCAGCAGGATCGCCAGAGGATATACAATATATCGTTTAAGGGACATAAAGAGATCTCACAAATGTTTTACCTTCCCGCATGCTTCGAAGCTTCCTTATATCCAGCCCCCTGAGTATGTCGTGATTGAGGATAGAATTCAATACGAAAAAGGCAATCGTTTCTTATACCCCTTTGTTACTTGACAACCCATCGTAATTTCGGCACATATCAGTAACCGGAAAAACAAGTTTTTGTCTTTGAAATGATTATGATATTTTACTCGACGTGGTAAAAACCCAATTTTATCCTGGTTGGCACTGAATCGTTATGCCGGAAATCATTCCCATTGGTGGCGGTAAAGGCGGAGTGGGCAAGAGCTTTATCGCAGCAAATATAGGTGCGCTGATTGCGAAACGTGGATATCGTGTCGTGCTGGTCGATTTGGACCTGGGCGGTCCCAACACGCACACCTTTCTGGGATTGAAAAACCTCGGGGGAGGGATTGACAGCTTCTTAAGCAAAACGGTTCGAACTTTGGAGCAGGCCGCGGTCCCCACGCCGTATCCCAATCTTTTTTTGGTCAGTTCCGCTAATTGTTCAATGGAAATTGCCAACCTGTATCACGCACAGAAATTAAAACTGATCAATGGGATCAAAGCACTTTCATTTGACTTTGTAATTCTTGATCTTGGGGTCGGCACCAATTTTAATACGTTGGATTTTTTTCTGCTGTCCGACAAAGGTATTTTTATTTGCACACCCGAGCCGACTTCCATCGAAAATTCGTTTCGTTTTATCAAGGCTGTGTATTTAAGGCGCTTGAAACAAATGATGAGTTTGAATTCATTCCAAAAAATTATGCAATCGACCGCCCCCGGCCCGGGGAATATCATCGATGTTGTACTCAAGCATGATCCGAGACAGGAAAAAAATTTACGCGAAAATATCCGCCGGTTTCAGTTCGGTTTTATTATCAACCAACTCCGAACAAAAAATATCCAATTAGGGAAACATATGGAAATTGCCTGCAATCTCCATTTTTATTCAAGGTTCGCATTTTTTGGAAATGTCAATTTTGATGAGCGGGTTCCGGAGAGTATAGTTAAAAAAACTCTTTTTGCCCTTCAATATCCGGATACCGCGACATCAAAAGCCCTGAACGGTATCTGTGACGCTCTGATCCATAGATCCGTGGGGGATAGGTAGTGAAAAGAGGGGGTGTAATGAAAGCATTTGAAGGAAAAAATTTTTACGAGATACTGAATTTGCCGCCGAATGCAGACCTGGCTGATATCAAGCAGGCATACGCGGAAGCCATTGAGATGTACGATGAAGAATCGCTGTCGACCTATTCCCTCTTTACGGATGAACAGCGGAAAAAGTTATTGCAAGACATCGATGAGGCTTTTCAAACATTGTCAAACGCGGATAAGCGAGCCGAGTACAACCAGATGCTGATTTCCAGCGGACAGGTTGAAGCCGCCATGTTTTCTCCTCAACCCCAGGATTCAGCGCAGGAACGCGGGGAGGAGGAGCTTTCACCCGAGCCCGAGGAACCTGCAGAACAGATTGAGCAACTCTCGAATGAAGAAAAAATCAGGAAGATACTAGATACAATTACCGAAAAAGGTCTTGTATCCGGTGAAGATTTAAGACAGCTGCGGGAAGCCCGGGGAATTGAGATTCCCGAAATCTTCGAAAAGACCCGGATATCTAAAACGACCCTTGGAAGGATTGAAGAGAATCAGTACGAAGATCTTCCGGCTGAGATATTCCTTAAGGCCTTTCTTAAATCCTACGCCGAGATTATCCAGATCGATCCGAAATGCATCGTAGACGGCTACCTGAAGTATATGGCGTCAGGGCTTCATGAAAAAAGTTATATTTTAAATATAAAACCGGGCAAATAGTAATTAAAGCCTCTCCTCATATTCTCTTTATTATTTAGGTGGTCCGGCCCGGTTGTGGCCATTATGACTTGCACGACAACCAATCTTCGCCGCGTTGATATAAAGCTTGCAATGAGGCTCCTCCGCTAAGGCGAGGGACATCGCGGTCAACAGTGTAGCCTATTTTGCTCTGGAGATACGCCAGGTGCTTGTATTCCTCCGGGAATTGTTTCAGGAGATGTTCATCCAGACGGACCGTTTGGCAGGTATCTACCGGATCGATTCTGTCTTTATCGCAAATTGTTTCCCTGCTGACCAGGCCCCACCGGCCGTCGCGTTCTTCCCATAAGTCGTGATGCCGGGCATAATTGGAGACATCACAGACGGTGCCCTCCAGCGCTGCACGCTGCAAAATGATCATTTTCGTCATCGAAACAGCTCGTTTCCCTTTTACTTCAGTAGCAGTGCCGCCAAGAATATGCAGAATATTCAGCCCATGTTTTACGCCTTCGGCAGTAATCCGGATAAATTCTTCATAGGGGCCGTTGAACCACGTCGCCCGCATTCGGCCGTCTTTATGCCAGATAGTTCTGAATTTGTCCCAGAGAAGGGCATCGCGGTAGACCGCCCATCGTTCAATGAGATCGCGAATGATCATGGCATCCTGTGTCGTCTTGTCCATACCTCACCCACCTTCGTTTAAGATTAATGTCCGCTGCCGGTACATACCGGTTCGTCAGTGCAGTTTACTCGGAGCATCTATCCTCGATTTTTTTGGCATTATCATCTGATAGCATACTTTATCCGCGTTGTACGTATAAAATCATAGAATGTCCCTGAACCTTCCTTGACAATCTATCATAATTTTGACATATAACTATCCAAAGAAGGCAAGTCCCTATCGAGAAAGGAGAGGAAGATGAAAAAAACAGCCGCAGTATTCATGTCCATTCTTTTTTCCTTGGCCGCTTCTTTGGGTATGGCCCAGACCTCAACAAAATCGTCTACAAAAAAATGGGATCCGACCGATAAACCCGCAGCAGTTTCCCAGAAAAACAAAAAAGCCTTCGTGCTTTATGATAAAAACGGTAAACAGGTAAACTTGGATAATAAGGCCGATCTGGCCGGTGTCATCCTCCATGATAAGGAAGGAAACAATTATCAGCTTAAGGATGGCAAGATCATACAACTGTCCCCGGAAAAAACCGTCAAGCAAAGGGTCGGACCCGGAATCGTAGCGTAAAAGACAAATCGAAATTAAATCGCGGGAGACAATGAAGTAACAACATACGACCGCGATTTTTATTCGCAGGATCTTTAAGGGCCGCTATTTTGCATTTCCATACACAACAGACGGAAAAAGGATTTTCCCTTTCCGTTTCCGGGAACTGGGTTGCCGAGGCATGCGAATTCAGATTTCCGGAAGATATCTGGAAGGCCTTTCCGAAAAAGCAGGCTTTCATCAATGAACTTGCCTATATCTCGACCCTTTCCGTCCCGCTGATTTTAAAAGATTCGGATGTTTGGTATGACACGCCGGTCCCGCAGTTTATTGAGTTCTACAACCGATGCTTTGCCCTGGCGATTCCCAATCTGGTGGAAGATATTCCTGAAGAAAATGCGCATGACATTCTAAGACGATTGACTACCCTGAAGCGGCATTTCTTTAAGCCTGCAAATCCGGAAACACTGCCTCAAAAAAAAACCTGGAATGGGAAAAGAGTGATCCTGCCTTTTACATATGGCAAAGACAGCCTTCTAAGCCTTGTTACCCTGAAGTCGCTTGGCTACGAGGTGATTCCGGTATTCATCGATGAAAGAATGCTGCCGCGGGGTCTTGCCTTGAGGAACGCGCTTTACAAGGAGTTCCGGGAGGAGCACGACCTTGAGGTTCACCTGGTCGAAAACGAGATACAGCTTCTCTCAGACTACCAGGTGCTTGAAATCTCCGAAACACGGCTGTATCTGGTTCACGTTCACTTTATTTATCTGATGGCAATGATCCCGTTCTGCTATTACTTTGATGCGCCTGCTATCATATTCAGCAACGAATTTCATAATTCCCTGGACCAGGTATTCAAGGAGAATCACAGATGCGCCCACCTGGTCATGCAGAGCCGGGAAACTGATAAAGGGCTTTCTCGTATGGCTGAACAGTTTTCAGGCGGACAGATCAAAGCGGTAAATCCCATCGATGTTCTGGGCGACTTTTCCATTCACCGGATTCTTCACGACGGTTTTCCCGAATTTGCCAGGTACAGAATTTCATGCCACCTCGAGGTAACGGAACATGATAAATGGTGCCATGCTTGCTATCGGTGCGCGCAAGCATTTATCTTTTTTCTTGCCATGGGAAAAGATCCTTTTATGGAGGGCTTTGAAACATCCATGCTTGAGTTGGATAAAAAGAAGCATTTCAGCCTGTTCAGAAAAGACATTCATCCGGATGACGAATACCGCAGGTTTGTCAGTCAGGAAGAAGAACTCGCCTTTTTAATGGCCCGGGCCAATGGCGCAAGCGGCCCTCTTATGGATCTTTTTATGGAATTTTTTTTAAAAAGACCGGATTCCAGACGGAAAAAACTCGAGAAGCACGTGTTCCGACTTCAGACGGCTCCCGGCAAAAGCGCCATACAGAAAAAAGCGGCCGCCTTTTATAAAAAAGCTCTGTCCCGATATTCATCTCGTAGAAACTACAAATAAGACTCCCCTGCCTGCGACGTTCCGTCACACACAGGGGAGTATTTTGTTTTTCAGAGCTTCGGGATGATCCTACATCCTGAAGCGGTTTATTGGGCCGGCGAAATGACGATATCCCCGGTATAGGTCTGCCCGTCCTCGATGGGGGTGGCCTTGCCGTCGATGGTCATTTGGGCGTTCTCAATAGTACCACCATCCATCTGAAGGCTGCTGATCAGACCCTCCCCGGTAACCTTCCAGACCCCGCCCTCTTTCAGGACCACCGAGGCTTTAGCAGTCTCGTTCCGGTAGTTTTTGTTTGCCACATGGCCGAGATAATAATACTCGTTGATGGTGAAATGGGTGTTCTGCCTGCCGGTTTCATCCACATGCCGGGTCTCGGTCAGGGAAACCGCACCGGTAAGAGTTGCGCCCTTTCCAACGGAAACTTCCAGCTCATTTCCGCTCTGACCCCAGTAGCCGCTGCCGTTATACACGTCACCCTTATAATCGCCGTTTGTCAGGATCAGCTTGACGCCGCTGGCGGCAGTTCCCATTCCTCCCGGGCCGCCGCCGGGCCCACCGGGAGCCCCGCCCGGGGGCATTTCGCCGCCGCGTCCGCCCATATCACTACCAGTGCCGCCAGGCATCCCGCCACTCGGGGGCATTCCACCCTCGGGCATCGCGCCGCTTCGGCCGCCTTGATCTACCTGTCCACCGGGCATTCCGCCCTGCGGAGCCATGCCGCCACTGGGGCCACCTTGACCGCCCTGGCCGCCAACGGCGCTGGCACTGCCGGCTTTGGTGACATTACCGTTTTCCGACGGCCACCCCGCGGCTTCGTTGAACTCGGTTTTGAATACCGTGCCTTCGACATTGCCCACGCTCTTGTCGTCGTTATCGATCATCTGCAGCAGAACGCCGGATTTGGAGTTCAAAACGGCGTTGTCGGCGATGAATGTGAGCGAACCGGCCCGATCCAGGATGACGGCATCTTCAGCGTTGACCACCGTTCCGTCGAGCACTTTCAAGGTTCCGCTTCCCTGGCCGTAGAAGCCGAAGACCGAGTCGATAGTGCAGGGACGGCCCTTTCCGGTCACGGTTTCGATTTCATTGCCGTCGGCGTCCATCAGCTTGATCTGGCCTTTGGAGGACTGCCAGGTGGCAGCGCCGCCGGATGCAATCAGGGCATAGGTGGTTCCGCTGTATGTAACGCCGTAGAAGTTCTCGGTGGCATTGCCGATCAGGTAGGTGCCGTAGCCGGAGCCGTAGTTGGCGCTGTAGGAATACTTCCCGCTGCTCATGCCGCCCTGGGATTCGGGCAGAATCTTGAGATCGGAGTCGACGACGTTCATCATGAAGTTGTTGCCGGCATCGGTGGACAGTACGCCCCAGCCGCCGGAGGTGACCTTGCTGTCGATGACCGACAGGGTCGGATTATCGCCGAGCATGCAGGCCGCGCGCGCCCCGCCCATAATGCCCAGCACCCACGGAGGAGAAACCATGACGTTCTGATCGGCGCTGTTCCTGTATTCCTTGTAGGTCTGGGTCAGCGGATTGGCGCCCAGAATGGTGATGTCGGAGTTGGTGACCAGGATCTCACCATGGGTATCGGGGACGAAGGCATTTCGAGCGAAGCCCTTGGTTTCGATCTTCATGTTGTCGACGTGGACTTTGGCATAGTCGGTAACCAGAAACTGGGTGCCGAGCCCGGAAAAATCCGAAGCGTCGTGGCCGTCGCCCGAGTCGGTGGCACTGACGGAACCGGTCACGGTAAGATCCGTCCCCTTGCCGGTGGCGATCACCGCGTCGAAGGCTTTACCATTGGCGTCTATACTGAGGTCGAGTTTGGAAGCCGGGGCGTCTTTATCCGCCAGCAGGGAGTTTTGGCCGATGACCGTACCGTCCTTGACATAGTAACCGACGCTGTAGGCGTCCTTTCCGCGGCGGGTGTAACTCGTCGGACTGCCTTCGAAGGTGGTCTTCATATCCACCACCTTTTTGCCATTCACCACCACCTGATTCTCGGCCGGCTTGACATTTGTGTTGGTGCAGCCGTCCATGG
>JBECKW010000293.1:0-9637 GCA_040235505.1 Desulfobacterales bacterium | reverse complement strand
CTTCGGTGGTCGAACGGGCAAATTTGACGATGCCCGTTTCCGCCCCTCCTGCATTCCAGTAAAGAAGATGGGTTTTTTTGTTGAACTCGTCGGGTTTTGTAAAAGCGCCGTTAAAGGCGGTCTTCAGATTGAAATCCGATGTGTAGGGTGCACGACTGAAAACACCAACATAGGAGAAGATATCCTGGTTGCCGCAGCCGATGCTGAACGCCTGCCCGTTGCCCATGGAAAGACCCGCAATGGCCCTGTTCCTTTTAAAAATGGTTCATCACGATAAAGCATACTTGAATAGTCACTTATGTCTATAATGGGAACGTCTATGCTTTTGTGCTTTTTCAATATCAAAGATTGAATTTTCTATAGAAATTCTAATTACTTCCAAAAAAACATAAAATCATAGACGTCCCCCATATTTCCCCGCGATGTGTTTCCATCGGATTATATCTTCTACTGCTTCCAGAATGCTCTCTTTGACAGGCCGGAATGTCATTTTAAAATCTTGTCGGATTTTGGAATTGTCAAATTGCACATTTCTACCGACATGAGTCCTAATGAACGTTCTGACCCCTTTGGGCTGAGTACAGACCAGCATTTTTACTAGAGCATTTCCTAACGTCCCTGTCATCTTGATTTTCGGTAGTTTATATTTGTTGTAGCCTGCCTCTCGCAGGATATTGAGAACATCAATCATGCTCAACGTCTCACTTGTGCACAGATAGCGACCTTCCGCTCTCTCATTTTCCATTGCCAGAATATGCGAATGAGCCACATCACGAATATCCACGAATCCCCAATTTAAGCTCATAATCATCGGATAGATCCCTGCAAGAAGATCACGCAATATTCGGTTGGAGGTATTCAAAGACGGAACAAGAGAAGGGCCAATTACTACCGAAGGATTTATCACAACAAGTGTAAAGTCGGGGTTGTTTTTCTCTATAAAATCCCATGCAGATCGCTCCGCCATGGTTTTTGAATAGTAGTAGGGATTTCGTGTCAGGGAGGAAGTTTCATTCCAATCTTTCTCAGTATAAACATGCCCCGGTGAGGGTCCGTCAAAAATAGCAACCACTGAGGATGTAAGAACCACCTTCTTGACTGATCCTGCTTTGACACATGCTTTCAAGACATTCAGAGTACCCTTTTTGGCAGGATCTAAAAGATCCTTCTGGGAATCATCGACATCGAGGACGTATGGGCTGGCTGAATGGATCACATACTCGCAACCTGCGACTGCGTTGTCATATGAACCCTCATCAAGCAATTCGGCCTGAACAAGTTCAAGGCGCTCTGATGCCACTGAAAGTGAAGTGAGGTATTCATATTTTTTTCCTTCTGTTAATCCGCGAACAGTTGCTCTTACACTGTAACCATCTTCAAGTAATTCACGGACTACATAAGAGGCAATGAAACCAGATGCCCCTGTTACACAGATTGGTTTAACAGTAATCATAAGACCTCTATTTAACCATGGCCCTCTGACCCTGGAGGCCTTACGCCGGCCCGACCCAAAGGGTGAATACCTTTATCATACGCATTTTTTCCTCCAAAAAGACCTCATCGACCGGCACGATATTCACATTGCCAGCTTTGAAATCAAGTTTGCAGTTCTCGACTATTTTGTCTTCCTCCAGTGCAATGGGGACCCCGATCAAGGAACTGGAGGAATATTTTATTAATGCATAAATGCTCCTGGTCCTACCGTTGAGCATTTATGGTCATAGGCTTCAGCAGCTACTTCTCGACCAAACCTCGATCTTCGAGCAAGTACTTGACATCAGGCTCCTGCCCGCGGAAGGCATCGTAGAGTTTGCCCGAATCTTTGGATCCAATGCGGGATAGAATCATGTCTCTGAATTTCTTCCCGTTTGCCCGTGTAAGGCCCCCGTTCTCCTTGAACCATTGGAACGCATCATCATCGATCACTTCACTCCACATGTAGGCGTAATATCCCGCTGCATATCCCCCCTGCCAGATGTGGGCGAAATATGTGGATTTGTATCTCGGGGGTACTAAAGGCATGAAGACGTTATAATGCTTGAGGGCTTCAGTCTCGAAGGAATCTATGTTCGAAATTTGCTTTCCCTGGGGTAATGTGTGCCATGCCATATCCAGCAGAGATGCCTCAAGGTATTCGAGGGTTGCAAATCCCTGGTTGAAGGTCTTTGCCTTCCTGATTTTTTCAGCCAGTTCCTCCGGCATCGGCTTTCCTGTCTTGTAGTGTTTTGCATAGTTGGCGAAAACATCCGGATAAAGAGCCCAATGCTCGTTGATTTGGGAAGGAACCTCTACGAAATCCACCGGAACGTTGTCGGCCAGGCGCGGATATTTGCATCGGTTGAGAAGGGCATGAAGTGCATGTCCGAACTCGTGAAACATGGTTGTTACATCATCATAACTCAGTAATGCCGGCTGATTGGCTGCTGGTTTTGCGAAATTGCATACGTTGTAGACTACAGGTTGAGTTTTAAGTAAACCCGAATAGTCAACGAAGCTTCCGGACCACGCTCCGCCCTGTTTGTTGTCACGCTTGAAGTAGTCGCAGTACCACAGGGCCATGGATTTTCCGTCTGCGTCGAAGACCTCAAATACCTTTACATCGGGATGGTACACAGGGAGGTCTGTTCTCTCCTTGAAAGTCAGGCCGTAGAGTTTATTGGCCGCAAAAAACACTCCGTCTTTCAGGACGCGGTTCAGCTCGAAATATGGTTTGATCTGTGATTCGTCCAGATCGTATTCCGCCTTTCTGACTTCTTCCGCATAGTGCTGCCAGTCCCATGGCTCCAGCTTGAAGCCACCGTTCTGGCTGTCAACCAGTTTCTGCATTTTTACGGCCTCCCGTTTTGCCCTGGCCACTGCTGCAGGCGCGATTTCAGTGAGAAGTTTTATCGCCGCATCGGGAGTTTTTGCCATACAATCCTCTACTGCGTAACTCGCAAAGTTGTCATATCCTAAAAGTTTGGCTTTTTCAGCCCTGAGTTCAGCAATCCGGCTGATGATTTTCCGCGTGTCATTGCTGTTACCGAGCGATGTCCGCGTGATGGAATTTTCGAATAACTGTTTCCGCACGCTTCGATCGTTGAGTCCTACCTGTGCCGGTTGCTGAGTTGTATTCTGCAGAGGAATTACCCATTCCCCCTTCAGGCCGCGATCATTTGCGGCCTCTGCGGCTGAAGCAATTTCAGCCTCACTGAGCCCATCGAGCTTGCTCTTGTCTTCGATAACCAGCGCATTATCCTTGGTGCCGGCAAGAAGTTTGATATAAAAATCGGTCCGGAGTTTAGCCAGTTCCTGGTTGATGGCTCTTAGACGATCCTTATCCGGTTCAGACAGCAGGGCACCGGCTCTGGTGAAGTCCAAGTAATAGCGATCGACGAGATAATTCTGTTCGGGGGTCAGGCCGAGGCTGTCGCGCTGATCGTAAATAGATTTTACACGTTTAAATAGCTTTTCGTTCAGGAAAATGGCATCTTTGTTGGCAGCGAGCTTTGGTGATTCCTCCGAAGCCACCTTCCGCAGGTATTCATTAGAATTTGCGGAGATCATAGCGTCAAAAACATTCGAGACGCGATCGAGCAGAATACCGGATTTCTCCATGGCAACGATCGTATTGTCAAACGTCGGAGGCGCAGAATTTGAAGCGATTTTGTCAATCTCGGTAAGCCTGACGCGCATACCCTCCTCTATAGCAGGCTGGTAATCGTCGTCATGGATTTTGTCGAACTGCGGGGCCTGATAAAGGAGTGTGCTTTCCTTTGCGAACGGGTTCGAATCAGTAAATGCTTTTGAACTCATTTGTGTATCCGTATCCTTCGATAATGCAGTTGAGTTCAACATGACTGTCAGCATAAAAATGGAAACAGTTACACTAAAGAAGATTTTCATACCTGAAATGGATTTTTTCATAGTTCCTCTCATTTTACTTCCCGTCGTTTTTTTTGCGATGAAGCAAAAGCCGTTCGCCCAGGGCCTTTCGATAGATGATAACCATCATCGCAAGAATCAGCAGAATACCCGGTGTGACAAAATCATGGATTCCGAAGACCGCCGCCACATCGGACCTGCCGGCCAGGACGATGGGAATGGCAATGAGGATTCCCACCAGGGCTTCCCCCGTAATCAATCCGGAGGCGATCAACAGGCCGCGTTGCGCGGTGTTGTGGTTCCGATCCGCATCGGAATCCGGTTTCCCGGCCTTTAATTTTTTCCTGACCAGAATGGAGAGAAGGCCCCCCAGGAAAATCGGAACATCCAGTTCAAGGGGAAGATATATCCCGACCGCCACCGCGAGGATGGGAACCCGGAATGCGGCCCCTCTTTTTTCAAGCCATACATCGAAAGCGATGATCGCCACCGCCAACGCCATGCCGATGCCGAGCATCGTCCAGGGCAGATTCCCCTGAAATACACCCCGGGCCACCAGCGCCATCAGCGTGGCCTGGGGCGCCGCCAAAGACTGGGGATGGGCCGCGGTGGCGGGACCGATGCCGTATGCTTTTAAAAGCAGGTTGAGCACCGGCGCCATGACGACGGCGGAAACCACCGTCCCCACGATCAGCATGAATTGCTGCTTCCACGGGGTTGCCCCCACCATATAACCGGTCTTGAGATCATGGAGGTTGTCCCCGGAGATAGCCGCGGCGCAGGCCACCACCGCTCCGATCATGATGGCCGCGGCGGCCGATGCCGAATGCCCGCTGCCGAACAGGAAGAGGATGAGCAGGGAGGCAAACAGGATGGTGGCGATCGTTACCCCCGAGACCGGGTTGTTCGATGACCCCACGAGCCCGGTCATGTACCCGGAGACCGCCGAGAACAAAAACCCGGCCGCCACCATGATGACCGCCATCACCAGACTCATGCCGAAGACACCCACCAGAAAATGGTACAGGAAATAGAGGGGGATAATGCACAGGATGATGCTCACCAGCACCCATTTCATGGGCATATCGTGCTCGAGCCGGTTTTGCATGCCGTTGTCCTTACGGTTCTGGTATGCGGCGAGGCCGGAGCGTATTCCCGAAAAAACGCTTCCCCTTACCTTCACCAGGGCCCAGAGCCCCCCAATCACCATGGCGCCCACGCCGAGAAACCGGGTCTGGTCCGACCAGAGTTGGCTGGCATAGGCCGCGGCCGGAATGCCTGCGGGGGCTCCTCCATGGGTCCCCATATATATGGGAATCGCGACAAGCCAATTCATTACCCCTCCGAGAAACACCAATAGCGCCACCTCCAGTCCAACGATGTAACCCACACCGATCAAGGCGGGAGACAAATTGGAGCCGAAATAGGCGACGGTCTTCCTGCCGAACAGGTACGTGGCGCCTTCGGCCGTTTCCGAAATCAGCCGCAGTCCTGTCTGGCTGAATTTGAAAATCGCCGAAAATATTCCCGACCACAGCACCCACTTCACGCCTTCCCCTCCGCCCTCACCGGTTTTCAGGACTTCCGCGCACGCAACGCCTTCCGGAAATTGCAGGGCCTGCTCCACGATCAAAGCGCGTCGCAACGGAACCGAGAACAAGACGCCCAGGATGCCGCCGAACCCGGCGATCAACATCGTATCCAGAAATTGAAAGTGTGCCCAGGTCCCCAGAATGATGAGCGCGGGCAGTGTGAAAATCACGCCGGCCGCCAGTGATTCGCCGGCCGAGGCGCAGGTCTGGACGATATTGTTTTCAAGGATATTCGATTTTCTGAACAGTTTCAGAATCCCCATGGAAATGACGGCGGCGGGGATGGACGCCGAGACGGTCATGCCGGCGAAGAGCCCGAGGTACGCGTTCGCGCCCGCCAGCACGGCGGCCAGAATCACACCCAGGATAAATGCCTTAATGGTAATTTCAGGCAACCGTTTCGCCGCGGGTATAAATGGCTCATGTCCGGCTCCATGGCTGTCAGCATCCCTGTTCACAGTAGATTGGCTCATACCTCCTCCATCAGTTTGTCTATTTCTGCCCAATTCCATTAATTTAAGCAAATCTGGAAGAATAACCAAAAAAAATTTTACCACAGAGAGCACAGAGGTAAAAACTTTAAGGTGTAGATTTTTATATGTTTCTCTGTGCTCTCTGTGGTGATATCTTTTAGTATTTATTCAAATTGATGCCCTTAAGTTAATGACCTGGCCGGCTATTTCGCGTGTAATTCTTTAAGTAATGCCGGTGCCGGGTAGATATTGGTCAACGCCTCTTCAATGGCACCGGTAGATACTACGACCGTTCTATTCAGCACCGGATCAAAGCCAAAGGCACCGCCCAGCGAATGGATATTGCCGTCGAATGCCGCGCCAATCACCGAGCCGTCTGCGGCAATGACCGGTGAGCCGGAGTTGCCGCCGGTGATGTCGTTGGTGGTGACAAAATCAAGCACCCGGCTTTTATCGATTTTGCCTTCGGCTGCGGCCAGCTTTGGCGGCAGGTTGAAGGGCTGGGCTCCGGTGGCTCGCTCGAAGTAACCGCCGAATACAGTCGCGGGTGCAATGGTGGTGCCTTGATAGGTCCAGCCTTTGACAGCGCCGTAGCTGATGCGCAAGGTGAAAGTAGCGTCCGGATATATATCGTTGCCATAGATGGCAAAGCGGGCTTGTGCCAGGCGTGATTGCGCGGCAGTGACCGGGCCGTCATATTCCGCACGATAGCGCTCCTTCAGCGCACGCGCTTCCGGATCGGTTTTCAACACGAACTGGATCAACGGATCGGTGGACGCTTGTATAGCCGTCATGCCGCCTTCAAACAGTGCTTTGCGTATGGCGGCATCGGCAAGCTTCGTACCGGCGACCAGTCGATTTGCCAATTCTTCCGGCGATTCCTTGCCAAGCAGTCGCTTCACTTGCGGTGCGTCCACCGTCAAGTGCTCACGGGTTTTCGACAGCCACATGGCCAGATCCATTTCTTCCAGCCATGGATAGATCGGCCGTTCATCGGTGATTTGCTTTTTCAGCAATGGCAAGCGCGACTCGGTGTATTCCGGCAGGCGCTCGGCATCAGGTTTGGTGCGTTCCTGTGCCGCGCGCACCAGGGCTCGTGCATAATCGAATAGCTCCGAACCCGTGCCGGCGCGTCGCTCCAGCCAGGTATAGGACCCGTAGAAGCTGCGATACGCTTGCACCGCCGTTTCTATTTCCGCCCAGGGATCACCAATTTTTACTTTAAGCGCAGGGTCAGCGGAGATTTTTACGCGCAGTTCTTTTTCGTTGGCGGCCAACTTATCGGCAAAATCAGGATCGAGCAGTGCCTGCCATTGACCGTAACGAGCTTTGAAACTGTTTTCGACACCGAACAATTGATCGGCGCCGGTACGAGTCTTTTCCGCATCACCTTCCATGCTGCCAATCAAGCGACCGCGCCATTCCGACAGCAGCAACTCCGTACGAGGCAAGGCGACATCACGTAAAAAACCGAGTTGTGCCTGGGTGTACAACCGTTCTGTGGAACCTGGGTTGCCGACGACATACGTTACTTCGCCCGTTTTGGGTGGCCGAGGATTCCAGGTCAGATGGTCTTTGGCGGTAATCGGCTTGTTGTTTTCGTAAAGACGCAGAAACGCGCCATCAATGGCGTAGCGCGGAAAATTGAAGTTGTCCGGGTCGCCGCCAAAAAATGCTGCTTGATATTCCGGTGCGTATACCAGTCGCACATCGGAGTATTTGCGATAGCGATACAGCTTGTATTGGCCTCCGCCGAACAGCGTAACCACCTGGCAGCGTTCGATGGCCTGGTCGGTGCAGCTTTGCGATTCAATGTCGGCGATGGCGGCATCACGTGCCTTCACCAGGGCTTCACCGGTTTTCGAGCCAATAGCCGTCTGAACCCTTTCGGTCACATCGGTAATAGAGGTGACAATCTCGGCCTGTTGCCCGGGACATTTGCGTTCTTGAGAACGATCGGTCGCTAAAAAGCCGTTCTTTACATAATCATTTTGATCCGTGGAAAGTGCTTGCGAGCAAGCCTGCACGCAATGATTATTGGTGAAGACCAGGCCGTCTTTTGACACAACCGATGCGGAACAGCCGCCGGTCAGACGAACCGCTGACGCTCGCACGTGGTCCAGCCACGCTTGATCCGGCGCGGAGCCATAAACCTGCTTTACTTTGGCGGTGGGGAAGGCATCAAAAGTCCACATGCCTTCATCGGCCTGTGCACTACAAGCCAGGAATATCGCCGCGAACAAGGCGATTAAGCGTAAGGAATTCATGGGCACCTCGACTTGGTAAGTGTTCAAGCGATAGGAACTTGCTTTTCGTGAGCAAATATATGACAGCGACAGGCACTGGAACTTTTTTCGTTAGTAAAAATATGTCAAAATCACAATAAGTTGTCAAGAAGTGGTTTCGAAACTTCCATGATACGTGGTACTTGCCGTGCAATTGAACTGGTGTCCTCTTGCCCATTCCTTAAAATCTCATTTGGAGAATCGAAAAAGAACTTTTTCAAAATTTATTATCTTTCCTCCATGAATCTCAATCCCTTCATCTTTGAGCATCTTTATTTTTTTCTGTATAGCGGGCCCCGATGTTTTTCCTTGAAATCCACCAATCCGACCGGATGCGGCAACGACCCGGTGTCAAGGCACCTCAGGTGCATAGGGATTTTTACGCATGGCTTGCCCGACGCTCCTATATGCTTTCACTCCCAGGGCATGGGCAAGTTCTTTATAGGTCGTCACGCGGCCTTCAGGCACCTTCCTCAAAAGATCATATGTTCTATCGGAAAATGTCTTCATTTTTTTCCCTCTCTCTTTTTAGAAGATGCTGGTATAGGGTTCAAGGATTCAAGGGGTCGAGGATTCAAGTGAAATGCTCAAGGATTAAGGCTCTATTGCCCAAAACCCCTTGACCCCTGTCCTCTGATCCGCAGATTATTCAGTTCAATGCCCCCTTGAGGGGTACGCAGATTAAAAGACCAAAAAAGAAATTCGGTCATATAGATCTTTTTCTGATCTCTGTTTTTCTCTGCGCCTCTCTGCGCCTCCGCGGGAGAAAATGCATTTAAGTTGTTGCTTTTATTTATACACATATTTTCTCTGCGTTCTTTGCGGCTTGGCGTGAGACCATGTTTTTTGCCGTTTCTGACCTCTGATCCGCAGATTACGCAGATTAAAAAGACCATAAAGGAATTCGGTCAAATAGATCTTTTTCTGACCTCTGACCTCTGACCTCTGATCTCCGATCTCTGTCCTCTCCCTTGACCCCTCGAATCCTTGAAGCCTTGCTCAGACCCCGTCGGAAGCTATTGGGGAGCAGGCCCTTGGGTCACGCGGACCAGCGCCTCGGGCCGGACCCATTTCTTGAAAGCGTTTTGAACCTGTTCGGCCGTCAGTTCCATGTACCTTTTTGCGGCCAACGTCGGTTCGTCGAGGGGCAGGTCCTTTTCTGATCGTGAGATCAACCCCCACGCGATGCTATCAACGCTCGATTCCTTCAGGGGTATCTGCCTGAGAAGCATTGCCTTGGCATTTTGAAGTTCCTCGGGCGAAACGGGAGCCGATGCCATCTCTTTCAGATTTTTAGCCACTATATCATGGGCCTTTGAAACGTTAGGCGGATCGCATGCATACCTGACACTGTAAGTGGACCTTTTCAGCCCCACGTCAAAGTTGGAAGAAACGTAGTACACGAGGCCTGTTTTCTGCCTCA
>JBECKW010000227.1:0-9337 GCA_040235505.1 Desulfobacterales bacterium | reverse complement strand
GCCAGAATCAGCATGCCCATCAGAATCGAACCGCCCACGGCCCCCATGACGATGGGATCGTGGTAAGGGACCGCCGAAAGGCTCAGCTTTCCAAACATGTCTAATTTTCCTCCGAAGTTCGGCTGTGCATGTGCGGGGAAAGGGAGTTATCTTGCATGGCATCGGGAGCCATGTCTTCGCTGTAACCGTATTTGCGGAGGATATCCTTGAACAGATCCGCTTTGACGGAAGAAAAGTACAGCACCGGTGAGCCGATGGTGGGTTTTTCGAGCGCTTCATATCGGGCCGGATCGAGGCGCTCCGGTGAGTTCCTGACCTTTTGAACCCACGCATCGAATTCTTTCCGGGAGGTGGCGATGGCATTGAAGTGCATGTCGGCGAAGCCATCGCCGCTGAACTGCTGGTTCTGGCCGGCATAGGTTCCAGGCTCATCGGCCATGAGATGCAGCCGGGTCTGCATGCCGCCCATGGCATAGATCTGGCTCCCGAGCTGAGGGATAAAAAAGGAGGTCATGACCGACGCGGAGGTAAGCCTGAAACTCAGCGGGGTATGGACGGGGAAAACGATCTCATTCACCGTGGCGATATGGAGGTCCGGATAGATGAACAGCCATTTCCAGTCCAGGGACACGGCCTCGATTTGGATCGGTTTGACCCCCGCATCGATGGGTTTGTAAGGGTCGAGCCGGTGAGTGGTGGTCCAGACAAGGATTCCCAGAAGCATTACAATGACGGCGGGCACCAGCCAGACGATCGACTCGATCCAAACCGAATGGCTCCATTTTGGCGCATAGGTGGCTTTTTTGTTGGAGGCCCTGTATCTCAACGGAAACAAAATGGTCATGATCGCCACCGGGATAACGACAATCAGCATGAGGCCGACGGAGACGAGGATCACATACCGCTCGGAAACACCGATGGGTCCCTTGGGATCCATCAGGGGCATATGGCTGCAACCCTGCAGAAGAAAGGCGACGCAGAGCAAGGGCAGGCCGGCAAGGAGGAGTTTCTTTGCTCTATTCATATCGACACCGGTGTTTTGGGATCCGGAGGGAAAGCAATCCCCCACTTCCCTTGCTTTTTAGAATCGACATCCGGTGCAATCCTGGGATACATATGTCTTTCCAAAGTCCTTAGTCCTGCCTGCGAAGCTCACTCAAACTTTTTGATGTTAACGCACCGACGCGTCCTTGTAAAGACTGCGGTCTATGGCGATTCTTTTTATAGTCAACGTCCCGGCGTTCCCCTCGATTCAGGATCTGTTTTTTTTAATTTCCACGGTTTGAAGATAGAAATAAATACTGTGATCATCAGCACCAGTACCTGGATAGCACCAAAGATTAAGTTCATTTTTTCATTGAATAAATATGCCGGGTCGCTCAAAGATGACATTCCAAGCTTTCCGGAAATTTCCATCATGGTTGTTTCCCAGGGTCCCAGAAAAAATGTTCCGAATAAAATGGCGGTTACGGTGACGATCCATTTAAATATCAACCAGGCATGTTTAAAAAAGCCCCAATTACTGAATGCAGAATAGATCAATCCTGTAATCAGACATCCGAATGCACCGGGAATTACGATAACTGCCATATCAACATGATGAATACTCTTGTTTATGCCATATAAAACGCCACCATCGGCAACTCCGTTTTTTAAGAAGTAAAGCAATAAAAGGGAGACGCCGCCACCGATCCAACAGGAAACTGCAATCAAATGAAAACTTTTAAGCCATTTCAATCCTTTTGCTTTTAACTTCGGCATGCAACCCCCTTTGAAATTGGAATGTGATCACGATCGCGCTTGATTATTAACTGTCCGCATCGAATAATGACTAAAAGAGGGAACCCGTCCCATTTTCCTGTCGGCATACATACAATTAAATTATTTCCATAAAAATGATTTTTATTCAGCATCAATTGACTTGGCACCTTTTTAATGTCAGAATTATCTACAACTTATTGCAATTTCGGCACATTTTTTTTACCATCAACCCGCCCCATCCCATAGGCAGAGCGACGGCCAAAGGACTTGTCGGGAACGCTAAACAACGCCGGGCCGGAGATCCATCCGGCCCCGAGAGGGATCCGACATTGCTATTGCAATTTTTAAAAAAACACCTGTGGCTGATTCCGACAGCCGTCTCCATCCTGTTTCTGACGACTCCGGCCTCCGCTGCGAAAAAAAATGTACTGATTCTTGACACATATCACCAGAACAGTGAAATGACCGAATCCATCATGCAGGACATGATGGACGTCTTCAACAACAGCGGCATGGACCTCGACATCCATGTGGAATACCTGGACACCACCCGTCATCCCCCCTCCGAATCCTATTACGATCTGCTGGAGGACTTTTACAGCAAAAAATACATCAGATACCATTTCGACGCCATCATTGTGTCGGACGTTCCGGCCCTGGAATTCATCCTGTCCCGGCGGGAACGGATTTTTCCCGGCGTACCGGTCGTTTTCTGCAGAATTAACGATTTCCAGGATGCCCGGATTAAGGGCCAATCCGGCATCACCGGCATCAACGAGGGAATCGACGTCAAGGCGAACATCGAACTCGCGCTCAAAATCGACCCCGGCATCAAAAAATTTCTGATAATAAACGACCGGTCGGCCCCCGGTCTGATCACCCGGGCGAAATACGAACGTGTCATTGCCGGCTTTCGTGCCGGCGGGCCGGCCTTCGAACTGTTTGACGAATATACGCCGGAGACGCTCAAGGCGCGCCTTGCCGCGCTTCCGAAGGACGCCGCCGTGCTGATCTTGAGATTTCCGTTCGGCCAGGTCGGCCAACTCGAGTGGCCCGTGGACTATCTGAAGATCGTTGTAGAAAATTGCAAGGCGCCTGTTTTCACGGTCTGGGAAGGCGATATCGGCAAGGGGGTGCTGGGCGGCGTCGTGATAGACACGGAATCCGAGGGAAAACTCGCCGCGCAGTACGCCCTTCGAATCCTTCACGGAGAACCGGTTTCCTCGCTTCCGATATTGATGGAAAGCCCCACCGCCGTCGAGATCGACTACCGGCAGCTCAAGCGGTTCGGCATCCCCGAAGAAGTCATTCCGAAAAGCGCCCGAATTTTGTTCAAGCCCGAATCCGTTTTCGATGAATACCGTCATGAAATTGTGGGGGCGATTCTTTTCGTCTCCCTGCTGGTGGTCATCATCCTTACCCTGTTTGCAAACATCGCCGTTCGGAAAAGAACCGAAAAGGCGCTTCTGAAAAGCGAGGAAAAACTCTCCAGCGCCCTTGAGATGGCCCGCCTCGGTCATTGGGAATTGGACGTGACGAAAAGAATTTTTAAATTCACCGACCAATTCTATGCCATCTTTCGCACCACGGCGAAAGCGATGGGCGGCTACACCATGACGTGGGACGAATACGTCCGCCGGTTCGTTTATCCGGAGGATATGCCCGCAGTCGATGACGAAATCCGAAAAGCTATCGAATCTCCCGATACCCTCCACAGCCGAAGAATCGAGCACCGCATCCGCTTCGCAGACGGGGCCATCGGGCACATGGCCGTTCGGGCTTTTTCCGAAAAAGATGCCCAGGGTCGAACGGTACGGGCGTATGGCGTCAACCAGGACATCACCGAACTTCGGCAGGCGGAAGAAAACCTCATCAGAAGCGAAGAACGCTGGCGCATGATCCTCCAGACCGCCATGGACGGTTTCAGCCTCGCCGATACTGAGGGCCGCTTCATTGAAGTCAACGACGCCTATTGCAGGATGTTGGGCTACAGCAGGGAAGAGCTGCTGAAAAAATATATAGGAGACATTGGCGCCTCCAAGAATCCGGAAGAATTTCAAAGACACATTCAGGAGATTATCAGGAAGGGGCAAGACCGATTCGAAACGAAACTGCGCCGCAAAGACGGCTCCGTGATCGATGTGGAGATCAGTGTCCAATATCGCCGGTCCCCGGAAGGCGATCTCCACACCTCCTTTCTGCGCGATGTCACCGAACGCAAGCAGATCGAATCGCGCTTGCAGCAGAGCCAGAAAATGGAGGCCATCGGCACCCTGGCGGGCGGCATCGCCCACGACTTCAACAATATCCTGCAGCCCATGCTGGGCTTCTGTGAGTTTCTGAAAGCGGACCTGCCCCCCGGGTGCTCCCAGCAGGACTTTGTGGACGGCATCCTCAAGGCGGGCCTGCGGGCAAAAGAACTGGTGGACCAGATTCTCTCTTTCAGCCGTCAGGAGGACGAAGGGACAAGGCCCATCAAGCTTCAGCCGGTTATCCAGGAGGCCATGAAGCTTCTGCGCTCCTCCATCCCGAAAACCATCGATATCGAGCAGGACATCTCTCCGGACTGCGGTGTTGTCTTTGCCGACCCGACCCAGATCTACCAGATCGTCATGAACCTCTGCACCAACGCCTACCACGCCATGGAAACCAAGGGGGGCACGCTGAAGATCGCCCTCAAGCCGGTCCACCTGGAAGCGCACAACCCGGCGTTTCCCGGAATGACATCCGGCGCCTATGCCCTGCTGACGGTTTCCGATACGGGTCCCGGGATTCCCCGGACGATCATAGACAAAATTTTTGATCCCTATTTCACGACCAAGGAAAAGACCAAGGGCACCGGCCTGGGACTTTCCATCGTCCAGGGTACGGTGAAACGTTACAACGGCGATATTCGAATCTACAGCGAATTCGGCAAGGGAACCGAAGTCCTTGTTTACCTGCCCATCATGGCCCATGGTGAAGCCGACAATGGCGGGAGTGAAAGCAGCCCGATACAGAGCGGCACCGGACGGATCCTTCTGGTGGACGATGAAAAGCCGGTGGTGGAAATAATCCACCGGATGCTGGAGCGGCTCGGCTACCGGGTCTCCCCCCAAATCGAAAGCCTGGAAGCTCTCCGGGCACTGCAATCCAGCCCGGATGACTTCGATCTGGTAATTACAGACCTGATCATGCCCCATATGACCGGGCTCCAATTGGCCGGGGAAATAATGCGGATTCGGGGGGACCTTCCCATTATCCTCTGCACGGGCTTCAGCGAACAGGTCACCAGCGACCAGCTGAAAAAGGCGGGAATCCGGGCAAGGATTTCAAAGCCGGTGGTCATGAAGGACTTGGCCGAAGCCATTCGAAAAACTATGGCAGAAGCAAAAAGCGGGCAATGATGCCGACCTTCTCAATCCCGCCCTTTTCCAGTGAACAACGGATATGCGGCTCCCTTTTTATTCGCTTGTCATAATGAAAAGGGGAAGCATCTCGAAACTTTCATATGTCGGCCGAAGCCGTTTAATGTCGTAATGTTTTTTGACATTGACTATTTTCTTCGAGCTTGTCACTGCATCTATCGGCATATTATCATATCGCCCGTTTCTCAACACCACCAGCCTGCCGTGAATGCCCTTGGTGATGAGATCGAGTGCCAGGTTCCCATATGCCATGGGCACAATGGAGTCAATTGCATCCGGGTCTCCGCCCCGAACCAGATATCCCAGCTTCTGGTTGATAATATTTACCGCCTTTCCGTCGTTGAATTTCGGTGAAAGTCTCTTGATTTCCGCGGAAACGAGGTCGCCAATACCGCCCAACTTCGCATGCCCATAGGCGTCCGTTGTTTTATCCTTAAAAACCATTTCTCCACCCTCGAACATGGCCCCTTCCGATACGATGACAACCGAATATTTGCTTGGATTTTTCCGGCGGTCTTCGATCAACAGCTCGGTTAATTGCTCAATATTGAATTTATATTCGGGGATAACGCACCGATTTGCCGCACCCGCCATTGTCGGAAGGATTGCGGTAAATCCGGCATAGCGTCCGAACACTTCCAGCACCAAGATCCTTTCGTGAGACCCTGCTGATGTGCGCAGACTGTTGGCCATCATGATGGTTCGGGTAACGCAGGTGCTGAATCCAATACAGTAATCCGTGCCCGGAACGTCGTTATCCATGGTTTTTGGAATGGCGATCAACTTTACGCCTTTCCGGTAAAGCGTCACCCCATAGCTCAAGGTGTCATCGCCACCGATGGGAATGAGGTAATCCACACCCAAAAAATCGATATTCTTGATGACCTCGTCTGTCAAATCATTCATATCTTCCTTGTATTCGTTTTTCAGATGTTCCGGCACTTTTTCTTTCGGGACATGACTGGGGCGGGTTCGTGATGTATGGAGGAACGTTCCGCCTGTTCTTCCCGACTTGTTGACAATTTCTTCCGTCAGAATTTGATAGTTATCGCTGTTATCCGCCTTTTTATCCCGAATGATATCGATGGCGCCTGCCCACCCTCTTTTGATTCCGATAACTTGATATCCTTCTCTCAGTGCCCGTATGGTGACAGCCCGGATTGCCGGGTTCAAGCCCGGGACATCTCCCCCTCCCGTCAAAATTGCGATTACACCCTTATGATTTTTTCCCATTGGTACACCTCCATTAATTAAGGTCTCAACTTTCGGGATCTATTCTCCGCAGATAAAGCTGTCGGCATCCTTCACATCACCCGTGCCCTTGTATTTGGCCACATTCGGATATGCACACAGCAGATGCGTCACCTTGTTGTCCGACGACTTGAAAGCCACAATCTCGTCCGGAGCCTTGCCGCCCCCCACCCACTGGTCGATGACGCCCAGCTTGTCAAATTGGTCGCAGCCCGTGCCCCCGCCACAGTGCGCCATTCCCTCCATGTTGAACGCGCGGATCGAATCCTTGGCCTCGGGCCCGACGGTTTTCAACACTTCCTTGTAGTAGTTGGTCGTTGCCGCAGTGCTCTCATAGAGCAGCAGCTTTCCACCCAGATCGAAGAACGGCTTGAGGTTGGGATTGTCGGCCTTGTTGACCGTGCTGAGCACCTTTTCGGCAAAATCCAGATCCTTGTCCATATCCAGCGTTGTCCAGTCCCAGTTCGGATCCTGGAAGACCAGATACTTATACAGACCGACGGCAACCTGCATCGGGTTTTCCTGCCCCTGAGAAACCCCCACTCGGATGCTGCTGAAACCTGCCCCTGCGCCCCATCCAATCTCCGGCAAGGTGATATGCTCGCCGGTGCGGGGATTGATAAGCCCGTTATGCACTTTTTCGATCATATCGACCTGAGCTGCCGTGAGGCAGTTGTCGGAGTCTGCGCCCTTGCATAGCAATGTCTTGGGATCGAAGTGGCAACTTGCAGGATCCCCCAGATATCCCAGCTTGAGATCCTCAGGCGTCGCGCAAGCCTTTTTGATGGCCTCCTGGACCATGGCGAGCTTGCCGGCCGACAGCAATCCCTCCGGATTCTGCCGGGCCAGCAATGCCGGCCAGATCTGGGCAGCATTGAGCTGAATGATCGGCCAGGCGGGCTGGCCGATAACAGCCCCGTCGTAATCATACGGGAAGCGCTGAATTTCAGTCATCCCCTGCTGGCCGCCCAACGAGCAGCCGACCCAGTAGGAATGCTCGGGGCCGACCCCGTAAAAGTTCTTGATGATCGCCTTGGCATTCAGCGTCATGGCGTGGTTGGCCCGCCAACCATAATCGATTACCTTATCGGGATGGCCGATTGCGAACTCTCCTGTCTGACCGTCAGCCTTCGTATGACCGGTGTCGTTGCTGGCAACGGCGTATCCATCCTTCAGCCCCATCTCCAGGCCGTCGTACCGAATACTTCCGGCCCAGCCCCAGTTGCCTGCACCCATAAATCTGCCGTTCCAGTTCATGGGCAACCAGATCTCCATTTTGATATCGGAGTCGCCGCTGGGGGTTAAGGTTGCCGCAACCCGGCAGAAAGAGGGAAGCTGGCTTGTGTCCGTCGTTCCGAACGGCCCTCGTGGGCCGCTGGGCTGGCCACCTTGAGGAGGTCCGCCGGAAGCTGATCTGTTTTGCGCCCCTGATCCACCCGGTCCACCGGGGCCGCTTGGCTGGGCATCGGCTGAAGCCGGTTCCTTGAACTGTCCTGCCGCGATCGGCTCTGCCATGGTGATTGTCATTTCGGGGAGCTGCAGTTTGGTCAGGCTTTCGCACGAAACCGCAGGCGTCGCCCCTTGGCTGAAGGCAGGTGTGCCAGGCAGCAATGTCCAAAGACCGGCCACGACAAGACTAGTCAAAGCGCGCCTTGCCAGATTCTGCTGTGTTTCCACACGATATGCAAAACGAAACAATTTCATTGCCAGGCCCTCCTGTAAGGTGTGGATAGCGCTATCATGTTTCGGGATGAATTTTTTCTTACAGCTATCACAGTTCTATCTGTATATTCGAATTATATGGATTATCTGCTCCTCTGCTCCTCCGCTCTTCCTATCTTCCGCCCCTCTGCCCCTCACCTCTGCCCTCTGATCTCTGGTCTCTGATCTCTGCCTTCCGCTCTTCCTCGCTTTCGATCTTCCGCTCTTCCTGCCCCCCGCCCTTACGGCGCCATAACCTTGATCTCGTAAAGCTTCGACCAGTCCTTTCCGGTGACAAACAGGCGATCTGATGCCGCGTCCCATGCGATGCCGTTCAGCACATCCTCTCTGCCTTTTTTCGTAAGCTGGGATAAATTACTGAGATCGATCCAGCCGAGGACGCTGCCGTCCTTTGGCGAGATGCGGGCGATTTTGTCCTGGTACCAGATGTTGGCCCAGATTTCTCCCCGGATATACTCCAGCTCGTTGAGCCGAGTCACTTTCTCGGTTCCGTCATGCACGGTGATTTCACGTTCGACTTTCAGCGTCTTCGGGTCGAGAAACCGAATGGAAGGGGTGCCGTCGCTAAGAATAAGATGAGAATCATCATGGGTCAGCCCCCAGCCTTCGCCGTCGTAAGGAACCGTTTCAAGGAGCTCGAATGTCTTCGGATCGTAGACGAAGATCACATGATTCCGCCACGTCAGCTGGTAAAGGCGGTCGCCGAATATGGTGATGCCTTCTCCAAAATACTTCGAGTCCAGCGAAAGCCTCCGTTCAACCTTTCCTGTTTCTATATCAACCACGCGCAGGGAAGACTGCCCGTACTGCCCGGTACTCTCGTACATCTCCCCATCATGAACGATAAGCCCCTGCGTGAAGGCCTTCGGATCATGGGGATATTCGGCCACGGTCCGGGCCCACCAGACATCGGCGGCAATGGCACTACCGGAGACACAGATCAGCATAAAAATCACCCCGGCAATCAGCGGGAATACGCGAAAAGTGAAAACACCGAGGGAAGATGGAAGACCGCTTCGCTCGGACGAGGGACGAAAAAACGAACGGCGGTATTTAAAGACTGGATGCTGGGAGGCTGGAAGGCTGGGAGGCTGGGAAGCCGGGATGCCAAGAGGCAAACAGCCTGCTTCATATACATGTGTTGGTGTGGATGCTTTGCTGTAAAGTTCTATCATTCTGCTCTTCATCTCCTCTTC
>JBECKW010000095.1:0-3268 GCA_040235505.1 Desulfobacterales bacterium | reverse complement strand
AAACGCTGAGGGCGGCGGGGTACGGGTGGAATTACTGCTGCCGTTTCACGCCGCCGATGAACCCTTCGGGGGAGATTAACCGGATGTTCAAAATTCGCACATTAATCGTGGATGATGAAAAGCCGGCTCGGGACAGGCTGGTGGAACTTCTGCAGGAGGAAGAGGACGTTGAAATCGCCGGTCTTGGCCGGAATGGACTTGAAGCGGTCAGCTTCATGAAAGAAAGCAGAATTGATTTGCTTTTTCTGGACATCCAGATGCCCGGTATGGATGGATTTGAGGCCCTGCGCCAAATCCAGACCGAACGGCGACCCGTTACCATCTTCATAACCGCTTTTGATAAATATGCGCTGAAAGCCTTTGAATCACATGCCATCGATTATTTATTGAAGCCCTTCAGTGACGAACGATTTGAAGCCGCGTTGCAGCGTGCACGCAGCTATTTGCAAACGCAGGCTGCCGGCGAATTGGGGTTGCGCCTGGCAAAATTGCTTGAAGATACGGAAAACGATCATCAGGACTCCAGGATGCTGGATCGAATTGTCCTCAAAAACCGGGGCAGAATCACGTTTCTGCACATCAAGGATTTGGATTGGATTGAAGCCGCCGGGGTCTATGTCCACCTTCATATCGGCTCGAAGAGCCACCTCTTTCGAGCCACGGTCGGGCAGTTGGAGCAGCGGCTTGACCCACAGCAGTTTGTCAGGGTGAACCGCTCCGCCATCGTCAACACCGACCGCATCCTGGAACTGCAGCAGCTTTCCCACGGGAAATACGCCATCATCCTGAAAAACGGGACTCAAGTGCCGCTCAGCCGGGGATATCGCTCCCAATTGGAGCAATGGCTGCATCAATCACTTTGATCCAAGGGGGGAGGCTCATCCGGGAGCCGTTCACCTGCCCATTTGAGCCTGAGCCATTTTCAGGTGAATATTTGCGTTTTTAAAGGAACTGTCTATTTCGAGTGCTTTGCGGAAATATCCGATGGCTTCTTCCAATCGCCCCGTTCGGGCGAGTGCAACGCCAAGGTTGTCGTTGTTTTCAGCCGAATCAGGTTCAAGTTGAAGCGCCTTTTTGAAATGATCGGCCGCCTCTTCTATGCGTCCCTGATTTGCCCGAATAGATCCCAACATCTTGTGAAGCTCCGAATCATCGGGCTTTATCTTGCAAGCTTTTTCTAACTGCTCGGCGCCTGCTTCCATTTTCCCCTGCCGAAGCAGGGTAATGGCCAGGTCCTTGTGGGCCAGATAATGATTCGGATTTATTTTAAGCGCCTTTTCAAAATGGCCGATGGCTTCCGTCATTTTCCCCTGCTGCCCGAGGACCAGGCCCGCATAGGCATGGGCATCGGCGTTATCCGGATCCGCCTTCAACGCCTCGTCGAAGTGGCTCATCGCATCTGTCAGCCGGCCCTGTTGTGCCAGCAGACGCCCGTAAGCCAGATGTGTCTTCACATTCGCCGGTGAATTCTCGAGGGCTTTCTTGTAATGAGCAATGGCCGCCTCGGTTTTTCCCTGGTATAACAAAGCGCTGGCAATGTTGTTGTGCGCTTCCACAAAATCCGGATTGATCGCCAGCGCCCTGATATAATTTTCAATGGCTTCCGTGACGTTGCCCTGCATGGCTTTCAGGGTTCCGATGTCGTTGTATGCCTCCGCGCAATTCGGATTGATCTCCAGGGCCTTCGAAAAACATTCGAAGGCCTTTTCGGGCTTATCCTGCGTTTCAAAGGCGATGCCGAGTTCCAGGTATGCCCTATAGAACGTCGGGAGCAGTTCGATGGTTTTCTGAAGTGAAGCGATCTGCCCGTCGATGTCGCCCATCTCCCTGCAGGCCCTGGCAAGGTAGTAGTAGGCACCGCTCCTTTCGTTGGTGCTTTCACCACCGGCGTCCATGACCTCCCGGATTCTGGCGGCCTGAAGCCCGGCGCACTTACTCCGAACATCCGCGTTTGGAAAGATGTCATAATCTTCCACCACCTCCCCGCTGCAATATTCCTTGACGATGCCCTGGTACCTGTCCATCTCCTGCGGCGTGGCCGCGTCAAGGTCCACCGCGTCAAACGGCGGGGATTTATCGGCCGTCATCAGCTCCAGCCAGTCGAGCGACAGATCGATATCCCGGTGGTTGGATGCGACAACTGCCGCTGTTTCTTTGGACAGTCTTTGCTTGCTTTTAATTTTGTCATTCAGGGAAAGATCATTCCGATTGAGGTTCTTGGGGGCCGCATACTCGAGGCGGGGAAAATTGTCCGTATGAAAGGGCCCGGAGCCAAAAAAGTCCTTGAGATCATCTGAAATGATCAGATTGAACAGAATCCGCGGATCGTCGATGGTAATGTTGGTTGATTTCCGGGCATAGATCATGTTCTTTTCAGCCGTCTTCAGGTCCAAATTCCGCTTGCCTTTAAAACCGACCAGCAGATAATCCGAAGTCAGGGTTTTTATCAGCAGACCGTCGGGAAAAACTTTCGCAAAGGTTCTGCCCACCATCGAGAAGGTGGGCCAGTCCATCTGGTAGGAATAGAACCACTGAACGAAAATTCCGTCCTGGGTCAACCGTTTTTTGACGGTTTCAAAGTAGTCCATGGTGAACAGGTTGGCCAGGCCCGCCATCCATGGGTTCGACGGCTCGGAGATAATGACGTCGTAGCTTTCGCGGGTCAGCTCGAGGTGGTTTCTTCCGTCCTGAACGATAATGTGGGTCCGCGGATCCTTAAGGCAGTCGTTGTTCCAGGGGTTGAAGAATTCGGCTGCCTGCACCACCTGCTCGTTGATCTCCAGGACATCCAGCTGTTTGACGGGGTAGTGGAGCACCTCCCCGGCGGTCATGCCGGACGCCAGCCCCACCACCATTACCTTTTGGGTGTTCGGATGAAAGATGAGCGGAATGTGGGCGGACAGGGCCTGGGTCAGCCGGTCGCCGTGGGAGGAGGCATCCGCCTTGCCGCTGTTGAGCATGGTGTAACCGACCTGGCCGGTGATGCTGGTCGATTTTTCAACCGTCGTAAATCCGCCGATGCCGTCACCGTAAAAGACCACATCGGTACCGGCCACATGCCGGGCCAATTTCGATGAGCCCTTCCACAGCGCTTCAAACCAGGAGGTCTGGTTGAAATATCCTTCGAGAGACGTGAGCCGGTGGTACCAGCCCTTGGCGAGGATGTTGTGGTTCCATGAAGGAAAACTGATTAGAAGAAGAAAGCCGATGGCCAGGCCTGCCAAACCGGCGCCCACCGCGCGAATCCGCGCGCCTGTTTTGAGAATCA
>JBECKW010000065.1:0-2702 GCA_040235505.1 Desulfobacterales bacterium | reverse complement strand
GCCTCTGTGCCTCTGTGCCTTTGTGCCTTTGTGCCTTTACGCCTTTACGCCTTTACGCCTCCGTGCCTCTCCCCACCCGTGACGAAATCCCGAGAATAGACCTTGCTTCCGCCATCTTTTTCTTTTATGAACAGAAAAAATTGTAACCGTCTGTTAATTTAAGATCAATCTTTTTCCCCATGCCAAAGGAGGAGATGTATGGCCTGCACCATTACCGCAACGGATAACGCGCCGGCAGCCATCGGGCCCTATTCCCAGGCCGTATCCACAGGCTCATTCGTGTTCGTCAGCGGGCAACTCGGTATAGACCCCGGGACCGGAGAACTGGTTTCCCCGGATTTCGAACTTCAAGCCCGCCAGGCCCTCGATAACATCAAACAGATTGTCTTTGCTTCCGGCTGCCGTATGAAGGATGTGGTCTCCGTTGACATTTTTATAAGCAATTTAAGCAACTTCTCAACGCTCAACGACATCTATGCAGAATATTTTAAAGACCCCCTGCCGGCCCGCGCCGTCGTGGAGGTAAACGGTCTTCCGAAAAGGGCCAGTGTGGAAATAAAATGTATTGTCTGCAAAGGTTAGCCGTTTCAGGAAGGAAGCCGGTACGACGTTGAACCTCTCGGATAACCGAAAAAATATCCTCCTGGCCTTTTCAAGCGGTCTTTTGCTCACCGGGTCATTTCCAAAATTCGGCTCTCTCTGGGTCGCCTGGGTAGCGCTCGTCCCGCTGCTTTTCGCTATCCGCAATGTTCCAACCGGGAAGCGTTTCAGGCTGGGCCTGCTGGCCGGCGTCGTCCATTACCTCACCCTGATGTACTGGCTGGTGATTACCATGGAAACCTACGGCGGTCTTCCCTGGTATGCCAGTGTCGGGTTCCTGGTTCTCCTTTGCGCCTACCTTGCTCTCTACGTTGGCGGCTTTACAGCCTTTCTCGGTCTTCTGGCCCCGACTCCCCTTCGGTGCCTCGGGGCGGCGCCGGCGCTCTGGGTTTTTTTGGAGTTCATCCGGGCAAAAGCCCTCACCGGATTTCCCTGGGAACTTCTGGGATACACCCAGTACAAGGCATTGCAGGTTATACAGATTTCCGATATATTCGGCGTGTACGGCGTTTCGTTCCTGGTGGTCGCCGTCAACGCGAGCCTGTTTCTGATAATTCTCTTTGCAGGGAAAGGCATCTGGCGGCGGCGGACTGCCACGCGGAAAGAAGCAATCGCCGCCGGATTGAGTGCCGGCTTACTGCTGGCGGCCGCTGTTTGCTATGGCGTCATTCGGATGCATACGATCCACCTGGAGGCTGGAAATGCGCCCCGGGTGAAGGCATCCGTGCTTCAGGGGAATATCGCCCAGAACGTCAAATGGGACCCGGAATTTAAAGAAGCCACCATTGCGACCTATTTGCGCCTGACCCGTCAAGCGGCGGGTGAAGCGCCCGATTTGATTGTCTGGCCGGAGACGGCAACGCCGTTCTATTTTCAACGGGCGCCGAATATGACCCGGCGCATAGAGGACGGGATTCGGAAGGCGGGCGCATATTTTATCATCGGAAGCCCCGCAGCGGAGGAGGTGGGCGACAAGGTTCGCTATTACAACAGCGCCTACCTGATCGCTCCCGATGGAACGGTCTCCGACCGATACGACAAGCAGCATCTGGTTCCCTTCGGGGAATATGTGCCATGGCGAAAACTGCTGTGGTTCGTGGATAAGATCGTACCGGGGCAGATGGATTTCAGTTCCGGCCCGTTGGGGATGGTGGCCCCTTGGAAAAAGGGCGGTCTCGGGATCCAGATATGTTACGAGATGATTTTTCCGTCCCTTTCGCGCCACGCGGTTAGAAACGGGGCCGATCTTCTCGTCAACATTACCAACGATGCCTGGTTCGGAAAATCCAGCGCCCCCCATCAGCTCCTGTCCATGGTGGCGTTCCGGGCGGTGGAAAACCGGCGGTCGGTTGTCCGCAGCGCCAACACCGGCATCAGCGGATTTGTGGACCCGACGGGCCGTATACTTGCACAAACGCCGCTGTTTGAAGAAGCGGCGTTGACCCGCTCGGTGCCGATATTGAAAGAAAAAACAATTTATACCCGATGGGGGGACTGGCTCCCCGCCGGGTGCGGCATATGGATCGCATTACTTGTTATCAACTGCATTGCAGCCAACCGGCGGAGAAATCTCACGGCCGGAAAGGAGAATCACCATGTCCTTTGAACACAAACAGACCCTGAAAGCACTTCACGCCCAACTCAACCAGATACGAGGTTATCTTTGACCTGCCTGGCAAAAAAAATCGACTGGAAGAACTGGAAGCGGCCCTTGCCCGGGACGGTTTCTGGGATGATCCGCAGAAAAGCAAACCCATCCTGAAGGAGCGCACCCTTCTGTCCGATCAGGTGGAAACCTTCGAAACCCTCGAGCGGGATCTTACCGATTGCGGTGCCTTTCTGGAACTTGCCGAGGAAGAAGACGACGCCGAAGCACTGAAAGAGGCGACGGATCAGCTTGCTGCCATTGAAAAGGAGCTCAAGCAGTATTCCCTCACCCTCATGCTCAGCGGCGAAGATGACCAGAACAATGCCTTTATCTCCATCAACGCCGGCGCCGGCGGCACCGAAGCCCAGGACTGGGCGGAGATGCTGTTTCGGATGTACGTGCGCTGGGTGGAGCGCAAGGGCTACAAGCTGGAGCTCATCGACCTTCAGCCCGG
>JBECKW010000357.1:0-6380 GCA_040235505.1 Desulfobacterales bacterium | reverse complement strand
TCATCCTCAGCTCCTTTTCCTCATATACGTGCGCAACGCCAGGCACACGGGAAATTCGATATGGATCACTTGAAACCAATCAAAACATCAAGTTTTCAACATAAGAAATTCCCTTTATGGAATCAAGGGGAATCGATAATCCGGGAAGGACAATCGCATGTAGAGATGAGTAAGTATTCATAGTGCCTAAAGTGAGCTAAAGCGCACTAAAGTGCCTAAAGTTCAGGAGTCGTTTCACTCCACCCTTTCTATATCCGGCAGCATTCCACAATTTTAGGCACTTTAGCGCACTTTAGGCACTTGTAGGCACTCCCAGGTCAACTCACATCTTTGACAAAGCACCATGCGATTCCCCTGAAAATCATACCGGTTGTTTCCCCTTTCCGAGGAAAATTCGCGCGATCAGAATCATCACCCCGATGGAAAGCACAAACATGAGAAAATCCGTTACGATCAGGATATAGTTGGCATGATGGATATAATTTCGCATCAGGATCAAGAGGGAAGCAATGGTGGTAACGATCATGAAAAGTGCAGGGATCAGTGTAAAGAAGTATTTTTTCCCTTTCATCAGAAGCCAGCTTGAAATGGCGAACAGGCCCAGTGATGCAAGCAGCTGGTTGGCGGTGCCGAAAATCGGCCAGAGGGTGCTGAAGGCATTCGAGTAGGCCAGAACCCACATGAGCACCACCGAAAGGCCGGAATTGAACCAGTAGCTTTTCATCAGTTTGGGCGGATTCTTGAACAAAATTTCCCACAGCTCTTCAAAAAGGTAGCGGTTCAGCCGTACGGCGGCATCCAGCGTGGTGATGACAAATCCTTCCACCAGCAGAATGCCGAACACCGTCCCCAGGGCCACCGGAATGCCGGTCCCCTGGTTGAAAAGACGGCCCGCGGCCAGGGAGAAGCCGAGAATGGGATTTGACTTGATACCTTCAACCCCCGGCCACACGATGGATTTATAATCGGTGAAGGCCAGGGTCGCACCCAGCGCCAGGAGCACGCACACGGCCAGGGTGGATTCCAGCAGCATGCCGTTGAAACCGACTTTCCGGGCGTCGCACTCGTTCGCGAGCTGTTTCGATGTGGTGCCGCCGGCCACCAGGGAATGGAAACCGGAGATGGCGCCGCATGCAATGGTGATAAACATCATGGGCCAGATAACCCCCAGGTTTTTGACCCCCTCAGCCAGATTGAAACTCGGGAAATGGATGGAAAGTCCTCTGAATCCGGTGGCGAAGATGGATATCACCATGAGCAGGATGCCGCCGTATAGGATCTGGACATTGATAAAGTCCCGGGGTTGCAGAATGGCCCATACGGGAATGCCGGCGGCAAAAAGAACATAGATTGAAATAATGACCATCCACAATTTCGCGGGGATGGTGACGGGAAAATGGATTCCGATAAGAATCGACGACACGCAGATGATAAAGGCCAGGCCGTAGGCGGGGACGGCACCGATGCCTTTTTTGTAGATGAGCCAGCCGAGTATGGGGGAGCATAGGGTGATCACGATCACCGATGTCGAGGCAATGCCGCCGATGCGCCCCATGGTAACACCGTTGACGACCACTGTTTTAAGAAAGGTCTCCCCTTCCGCCAATCCGATTTTTGAAATGGGCCAAAGCGAGGTCAGCGAAATGGCGGTTGCACTCAAAAAGGCGGAAGTGACCAGCACAATCATGAGAATGGTAAACGTGATGAAAAGGTTGAATCCCGCATTCCCCATGGTCTTGCGGGCAACCTCGGCCAGTGATTTTCCGCCTTCCCGCATGCAGACAAAAAGGGTGGTAAAATCATGGACAGCCCCCATGAATATGCCACCTATCACCACCCATAACCACGCGGGGACGAAGCCGTACAGAATCGCGACGGTCGGCCCCAGAATCGGGCCTGCGCCGGCAATGGCTGAAAAATGATGGGCAAATACGACATATCTTTTGGTGGGGACATAGTCTCGACCGTCATTGATGGTTTGCGCGGGCGTGAGACGGCAGGAATCCTCTCCGAGAATTTTGGCGATAAACCGTGCGTAATATCGACTGGCAAGGATAAATGCAGCGATCGCGATAAAGAGATAGACAAGTACGTTCATATTTCCGCCTTCCCGTCATATGATCTGAATTGCCATATTTAATTTTTGGATACTTGGAATAAGGAACAAAACAGGGAACTTGTCAAGGATAAAATCCGGTTAAGGTTTTCCGCTTCACCCCCTTGATATTAATCTGCGGGATTATTCAATCAGGCTTTCCATCCTGTGAATTAATTTTTCCAAGACTTTGAAACCCGCTTCAACCGGCTTCGGTGACAACATGTCTACGCCTGCGGTTCTCAGAGCATCAAGCGGATACACTGAATTACCCAGCCCCAGGAATTTCAGGTAATTTTCTGTTGCTCCGGCTTTACCGGAAAGAATGCCGTTGCACAGGGCATGGGCTGCCGAAATTCCTGTTGCATACTGAAAGGTGTAAAACGGTTCGTATAGATGGCCGAATGTCGCCCATGTTATGGATGTACGTTTCCTGTCATCTGCCAGGGTATCCCCATAGCCCTCGGCATACAGATCGCCCATAATTTCCTGCAGGATGTCTGCGTTCAGCGGTTCACCTTTATCCAGCCGATTGTATACTTCAAACTCAAAACGGGCCAGTGTCGGCATGATGAAGAAATAGCGGTGTATATTGTCCATTGCTTCCTGGATCACGGCGAGCTGAAAATCCCTGTCATCATTTGTTGAAAACAGATGCTCACGAACCATGGCCTGGTTGAAATTAGACGCCACTTCCGCAATGAACATGGAATAGTCAGAATCAAAATACCCCTGATTTTTGCGAGTCAGCAGGGAGTGCATGGAATGACCAAGTTCATGGGCCAGGGTGCTGAGCTCTGTCAGAGATCTGTCATAACTGAGCATTATGCAGGGATAAGTGTCATAGGTCCCGTAAGAAAACGCTCCCTGGGATTTACCCTTGTTTCTGGCATAGTCTACCCAGCGCTGTTCGAGGCAGCCTTTGCGGACAGTTTCCACGTATTCCCTGCCCAGAGGTGCCATCCCCTTGCAGATCGTTTCTACGGAATCGTCAAAGCTGTATTCCGGCTGTTTATGGGTCAGCGGCGCCCAGATATCATAGGGTGTCATTTCTTTCAGGCCAAGCAACTTCCGTTTGACGTTCCAGTAGCGGTGCCATACCGGAAGATTGCGTTTAAATGTTTCAATCAGGTTATAAAATACTTCCACCGGAATATTAAACGGCGCCAGTTTGTAATGCAGAACCGATTCGTAGCCGCGGATCCGGGAAAGGGTCAGGGCCTGTTTTGCCGCAGTAATGTAGCTTCCGGCGTAGGTATTGCGCAGGGCCAGGTAGGCGTCTGAGTAATTTTCCATTCCAGTTCTGCGGATTTCACGGTCCGAGTGATTTTTGATTTCTTCTATATTGCTCTGGGTGACATCTTTTTCAGTTTTGTCGGAACCGATGGCTCCCGGAATTTGCATATCAACTGAAGAAAGCATGTCATAGGTCATCTGGACACTGGCAAAGGGCTCTGAAATTCTGCCGAGCACTTCTTCAACTTCGCCGGAGCGGACATGTGCCTTTATCCTGAGCAGGTTTTCAATGCTGTGTTTGTACGGCTGCAGACTGCTTCCCTGCTCCAGCCAGCTGCCCAGTACTTTTTCATCCATTGCCAGAATTTCAGGATCGGAAAACGCGGCTCTGGCGCTCAATTCGGCGCTGATGCCCTGGATTTGTCCCACCATGGCCGAAGCTTCGGAATCTTCGCCGTCAACGGCAGTCGCCATGTAGGCATAAAACCTCAGTTTATCTGCTTTCCTGGCCAGTTTTTCCAGGTTACTGAACCAGGCGGCCAGCTGGCCGGGGCTGTCGGACAGGGTGCCGGGGTATTTATCTATTTCCGAGAGTTGCTTTTTCAGCAGGTCCAACTCTTCTTTCCAGAGTTTCCGGTCGGCGTATACTGCTTCGGCATTCCAGGTTTGTTCTTTCGGTATTTCAGAACGTGCAGGTACTTTGTTTGTGTTCATTTACTCCTCTCCTTTTAGGCTTTTTTTTCATATCCGGCAGGTTGGATAAGAATGGTATCAACTGTATCGGGTGCGTCGCATCATAAAGGTAATAAAGAAATAGAAGACCCCTTTTTTATATTACAAGTTTATGTCAAACACTTTTGAAAGGTCAAGAAATTTGAAAGGAGCCTCTAATATTAACGGAAATGCAAGTACATCCGGGCTATCTCTTGGTTTTGGGGGATATCAAAACTTGTGTTATCTTGCCGACACAGTCGATCTGCTGAAATTACGGATGGTTGTGATAGATTTTGATAACTCTAGGGCGGTCAATCACACAGATAATCACAGGTGCCCGATTATGGAAATATCACTCTTTTTTGCATCCATAAAAGCCAAGGAATTAATACCATATAAATGTATCACCCATTAGATGTTCTGGTAATTTAAATTTTTCTTGATATTGCAGAAAGTTAACAGCTATAATGAATTACAAGACCAAATATCAATTCAAACGGCGATCCACGTTCGAGTGTGGACGTCTTGTTATCGGTATACAAAGCACATCTTTGAAACAAGCTCATAATTATGAACTCAACACGCTGCTTATTAATATTCTTATCTTTGTCATTACTCATTGAACCATGGGGATGCGCTGGCTCTACCCGCTACTATTATTATCCACCGCATCACCCGTCCGAAGAAACGCGTGCGAAGATAAGCATTATCGGTGTGGCTTCGGCGAGTTATCAACCTGAGGTGGATTTTCACAAGGCAATAGCAAAGGGGGAGGCAGTTGGTTATGGAGCCTTACAAGGGATGGGGGATATAGCAGGAGTGTCTTCGGGAGTGCCAGATTCGTCTGGAGCCGGGGCTGTAGCTACCCTAGTACTCTTACCAGTGGGCGCATTAGTTGGGGCCATTCACGGAGCAGACAAGGGCCTGCCAGAGGAAGAAAAAGAAAAGGCGGATGCTGCACTGAGGCAGGCGATCACCGACATCATGGGTCGGGAAACCATGCGTGAACGCCTTGTGGAAGCAGGGCGCAGGCAGACAGACTATTCCTTTGTAATGCTTGAAGGACAAGAGCTTCCGGAGACAACGGATATAGATACCGTTCTTGAAGTCAGCGTACAGAGCTTTGGACTGCAGGGCGAAGGGGTTAACCCACCTCTGATTTTCTTCTTTGACGTCCAGACACGGTTGGCGCGGGCCGTGGACGGCGAGGAAATACAACGCGATACCTTCCAATATCATAGTATGGTAAAACGATCATTCACGGAATGGGCGATTAACGATGCCCGCCATTTTCGTGAAGAGTTTGACAGGGGGTGCGAATGTCTCGCTGAAAGGATTGTAGATGTGCTTTTTTTAATATACACACAAGGAAAAGGCCCCGTATCCTAACCGGGGCACCGTATACGGAGCGCACAGTGAAACGGCAACAAACGGTTCTTTTTCTCCTGCTTCTGTGTACCGCATTTGCTTTATGCGGGGGGGACTGGAGAGAACGTCGCTTAGCCATCTATGGGCTTCGGCCTGAATACCCGGTTCAGGTGAGGGGGGTCGATAAGGTTGATTCTCTTCAGCCCGAATTACGCTGGGAATCCTTCCCACGCCAAGAGGATTTGGAAAACGACCCGGAGTTGGCCGACCATATTAGCGATGTCACTTATGATCTTAGGATATGGAAAAAAATCAGTTACCCTTATGAACTGATATATAGAATGGAAGGCCTCGTGCATCCATATCATACTGTGCAAAATTCCCTGGAGCCCTCAAGCGAATACATCTGGGCTGTACGCGCCCGCTTTAAACTTGATGGCAATATAAGGGTATTGGACTGGGGAATTGCCAAGGATTCTGCCCCGACGAAAATGACATATTCAGATGTAGTCCCGAATACCCATTATTACCGACTCTATACTCCATCAGAATAATTTTTTACAAGGGAAGCGACTGTTTTTTGAGTTGTATATCCATATCATTTCATAGGATATCTCGACATACTTCGTGGTAATAGCAACATATGGAGGGAACTTATGATATCAAAAATTTTATTCTTTTCCTTGGCAGCGTTTCTGCTGCTGGCACCCACCGCAAACGCTCTTGAAAACGGTTTGGCGCGAACCCCGCCCATGGGCTGGAACAGCTGGAACAAGTTCGGCTGTGATGTAAATGAAACGCTCATCCGAGAGATGGCCGATGCCATGGTCGATTCGGGCATGCGGGACGCCGGCTATCGGTATATCATCATCGACGACTGCTGGCAGGTTGGCCGGGATAAAGACGGCAACATCCTGGCGGACCCGGACCGGTTTCCTTCGGGCATGAAAGCCCTTGCCGATTACAT
>JBECKW010000324.1:0-49956 GCA_040235505.1 Desulfobacterales bacterium | reverse complement strand
AGTCCGTGGCTTGCGACCCGCTGGGAAAATCCCTCCGGCCCTACCGCCTACGGGATCTTCCCAGCTACTGCATAAAGCGGACAGTTTATTTGCTACAAAACCGGACAAAACTATTTGTTGCCAACACCTGGAATTATCAACCTTGACTAAATCCATCGGTTAAGCATACAATAAAAGACTTGGGTGAGCGGGCTGCGTGAGCAGATAAAAAAAGGATAACAAACACAGGCTTGCTATCCATTGATTTTTTATGGCACGCCTGAAGGGATTCGAACCCCTGACCTACGGATTAGAAGTCCGTTGCTCTATCCAACTGAGCTACAGGCGCGCAGAAATTTTAGCAGTGCTCTAACATAGGTTCAGGGGCTTGTCCACGAAAAATGAGACAGATGGAAAATAATAAAAAGCATAAGAAGATCGATACAAAATCGGTTTCAGAGGAAAAAGATAGCGACCAGGCGTCGACCCGCAAATCCACGGTGAATTCCAGGGAGGACAGCAGGGCTCTCGTTAAATTTGATCCTCTTCATCGATACCTGACAGAGATCAGCCACTATAAACTTCTTACGCGAGAGGAAGAGAAACAGCTGGCGATCCGTGTAAAAGAGCACGAGGACAAGGAAGCCGGGATGGCCATGGTGACCGCCAATTTAAGGCTGGTGGTGAAGATAGCGCTCGAGTTTCAAAGGGTATGGATGCAGAACCTGTTGGATTTGATTCAAGAAGGAAATATCGGTTTGATGCAGGCGGTCATCAAGTTTGATCCATATAAAAATGTAAAATTTTCATATTATGCATCCTTCTGGATAAAGGCCTATATCCTCAAGTTTATAATGGATAATTGGCGACTGGTTAAAATAGGAACCACCCAGGGGCAGAGAAAGCTTTTTTTTAAATTAAAGAAGGAAAAACAGAAACTTATAGAACAAGGCTTTGACCCGAAGCCCAAACTGCTTTCTCAACGGCTGGGGGTATCCGAGAAAGAAATTATCGAAATGGACCAGCGTCTTGACGGGTGGGATGTTTCACTCGATGCGCCGATCAAGGAAGATTCCGATACAGAGCGGGTCGATTTGATGAGTTCGGATGTGGAGACGGCCGAAGATAAAGTGGCCAAAAAAGAAATGAGCACCCTGCTTCAAGAAAAAATCGAGGCCTTTAAAAAGAAAATGACCCCCAGAGAAATTGAGATATTCGAACTGCGGATTTTTTCCGACAATCCGATGACACTCCAGGAGATCGGAGATCGATACAATATATCCAGGGAGCGGGTTCGGCAGGTAGAAAAAAATATCGTCAAAAAGATGAGGGATTTTTTCAAACAGGAGATACCGGATTTTTCGGCTTATGTCGAGGACGGCATGGTGGATTGATATTTTTTATCCGTGATCTTATTTTATTTGTGTTCTTGGGGCCGCGGGAAAACGACCCTTAACGTTCTATTTTGGATACGTGAATGAATATATTAAAATTGACTTTTTGTTTTATTCTGGCCCTTATCGTTGGTTGCAGCCTTAATCGGGCTCCGGATGTAGTGAAACTCGATGATTCGTCCGTAAAAAAAGAAATACAAAATCCTTTTCCGGAAATGTCCGGAAAACATTCCGATAAGGACCAGGAGCGTCTTTATAACTACCTGGCATCCCAACAGCGAATTGCCGATGGCGATTTAGATCGGGCCATATTGGATCTTAAGAAAGTACTCGACCTGGACCCTGATAATTCCTATCTCCGGCGCGAATTGGCCATGTACTATCTACAGGCACAAAACAGCGCGGCCGCCCTGGATCTAATCAAAAAAAATGTGGAAGAAAATCCGGATGATCAGCAATCCCTGTTTTTGTATGCACGGACTCTTGAAATCATGAATCGCAAGAAAGAGGCGAAGGCGGTTTATGAAAAATTGATCGCTGGAGAGTCTCCTAAGGAATCCGTGTTTTTACGCCTGGGCGACTTGTATCTGGAAGAAAACGATCTGGATAATGCATTCCGGGTTTATTCCGAGCTGGTAAAGAAATTTCCGGATTCATATGCGGGACATTTTTTTATTGGAAAAATATATATGATTCGGGGAGAATATGACAAAGCAGAAGCGCATATCCGGAAAACCCTGGAGCTTTTTCCCGGGTTGGAAGAACCTCAATATGAGCTTGCCGATATTTACAGGAAGAAGGGACAAATCCAGAAGTCGATCAAAATATTCCAGAACATAATTAAAAACAACCCGGATAATATTTTTGCTTCCCTTGAATTGGCCGTGCTGTATCACGAAAACGGTTCGGCTGAGGAGGCTCAAAAGCTGCTCGATGATATTGCGGTCAAAAAATACAATGATGCGAGTCTTTACCGTATCATCGGCCAGGAATATCTCGAACAGAAACGCTTTCCTGAGGCGGTAACGATACTGGAGGGACTGCTTAAAGCGGCGCCTGAAAAATCCGGAATTTTCTATATGCTTGGGATTGCACTTTCGGACAGTGGGAAAACGGAAGGAGCAATTGAACAATTCAAGCATGTGGATGAATCATCGAAATTCTATCTGCGGGCCGCGATTCAAACCGCCATGCTCTACGAAAAGCTCGGGAACCTCGATGCCGCCATCGATCAAACAAAAGCCTTGCTTGAAAAACACCGCGATGATCAGGATTTATACATGTTCCTGGGAATGTTTTATGAAGAAAAACAACTTTATAAAGAGGCATCCCAAACACTTGAAGATGGACTCCGATTGGACGAGAAGCAAGTCCAGATGAATTTTCGACTGGGGATTGTTTACGATAAGATGGGGGATAGAAAAAAGTCCATCGAACAGATGAAAAAAGTCATTCAACTCGATCCGTCGCATGTCAATGCACTGAATTATCTCGGATATACCTACGCAGACATGAACACCCATCTGGATGAGGCCGAATCGCTCATCCGAAAGGCCCTAGAATATAAACCGAATGACGGCTATATTACGGATTCTCTGGGATGGGTCTACTATAAAAAAGGGGATTTCGCCCAGGCGGTAAATTATCTGGAAAAAGCGACCACTCTGGTTCCCGATGACGCCATCATTCGAGAACATCTCGGGGACGCTTACCTCAAAATGAAACAAACCGATAAGGCACTCGAAGCATACAGACGTTCCCTTTTGTTGAATCCAGAAGATAAAAGCGCGATTGAAAAAAAGATCAATTCATTGCTTGAAAAAAAATCTCAGTTCTGAGATGGGATCGGTATATGCGTTTACATGCTGTCGTCTCAGCCTGCTTCACCATCGCATGCTGTTGTTTCCTTTGCCGTTGCGCCGGAAGGATGCCGGTGACCGTAAGCCCGGAAAGCAAAACGATTCAGAGCCGGGCCGATACCTTGCTCCAAAAGGCGCTTTCAGCAAATGCCGGGCTTGAAAGCATCAAGGGGCTCGGTCGCGTTCAACTGAAGCAGAATCACCAGACAACTTCTTTCCGGGCGGCATGGATCGGGAAGCAACCGGATAAGTTCCGACTTGAAATTCTGGCAGTTTCAGGCCAACCGGTGTACAGTTTCGCCACCGACGGAAAACGGATTTATCTACTTTCTTATTCCGATAACCGCCTGTATCGTCGAAAAGCCTCCGAAAACGCACTGAAGCGGATCGTATCCGTTGACATGACGGCGGATGATTTGCTTGATTTGTTGAGCGGGCGCCTTCCCATACGTCCGGGCGGCAGCGTCCGGCTTGAAGAGCATCCCGGCAGCGGCGATGTGCTGGTGATTGACGGCAAGGGGCATGACGACATCGAACGTATTTTCCTGGATGCCGATAGCGGTGATGTGAACCAATTCGAACGGCGGAACCCGAGCGGAAAGCTTCTCTTCCGGGCAGTATTCGAAAAGCACCGGGAAACCGAAGGATTTCAAACACCACAATCGCTGCTGATCAGTAACGACGAAGGCGCCGAAATTGATTTCACCGTGCAGCAGTGCTGGGTGAATCCGGAACTGACCGCGGACCAGTTCAAACTGAAAGCCTCATGAGCCAATTTCAAATTGAAAATGGCTCTCATAAAATACGGATGGGTGATACAGGAGACTGTCATGGGGATTGCCACACAGGATGCCCTTGAAGAAATTCGATCCGAATTGGAAAAGTCGGAAGATGAAAGACTCTTTCCCGGAGCGACCCGAAGCAGTGAGGGGATAAGAAGGAGAGCGGAACAGACTGAAAAAACAGGTTACCGGCAATCTTTTTCCCAGGATACGGATCGAATCCTCCATTCGATGGCATATACGCGATATATCGATAAAACGCAGGTGTTTTCCCTGATCCAGAACGATCACCTCACACACCGGGTCCTTCACGTGCAACTGGTCTCGAAGGTGGCAAGAACCATCGGTCGTTTTTTGGGATTGAATGAAGACCTCATCGAGGCCGTTTCCCTGGGCCATGACATCGGCCATACGCCCTTCGGTCATGACGGAGAACGAATACTGTCGAAGCTATGCCGTGAGAGCGGTATCGGTGAATTCCACCACAATGTCCAGAGTGTTCAATTCCTGGACAGGGTCGAACGAAAAGGCACCGGTTGGAACCTTTGTCTTCAAACTCTGGACGGCATCCTTTGCCACGACGGCGAAGTTCATGACCAGCGTCTGGCACCCATGCGGGAGAAAACATTCGAAACCCTGAAATCGGAGATGGCACAGAAGAAATTTTCCCCCGACAACCCCCTCGTCCCGATGACACCTGAAGGGTGCGTGGTACGTATGGCCGATACCATCAGCTATATCGGAAGGGACCTGGAAGATGCCATCCGACTTCAAATCGTACGTCGGTCGGATATACCGAAAGAGGTCTCGGAGGTAATCGGCGACACCAACGGAACGATTGTTTTCAACCTGGTCACGGACATCATCCGCAACAGCCACCGGAAACCGTATATCGCTTTCGGAGAAGATGTGTCCGGTGCACTTAAGCTGTTGAAAAAGTTTAATATGGAAAACATTTACCTGAACCCGGACATGAAACGGCACTTAACGGGTATCGGAGAGCTGTTTGAGATATTGTTTGGGGAATTTCTGTCGGATTTAAAAATGCAGCGCAACGGTTCGGTGATTTTTACGCATTTTTTAAAGGATATGTCGGAAGAATATCTGCAGGCGCATCGCTCGGAAGAAATTGTAAGAGATTTTATCGCCGGGATGACCGACCGCTACTTCATCCAGCGCTGTCCTGAAAAAAAGCGACCGAAAATGCGGGTGATCGATTGAGATGAGCTTGCATCAGCCACGGACCTATCGAAATCGAATTCAGACACCGGGGCTTGTCGCTTTCCAGGTAGTGGTCAAAGAAACCGATCTTCACATCCAGGCAGACCGCGAACTCGAGGCGTTTTCCAGACAGCGGGTGCTGTATCATCGCGATATTTTAGAAAAATACATCATTCGATATCCTGAATTTGCAACGACGCTGACGCCGTGGGGCGGGAATGAACCCAAACCCGCCATGGTGGAAGACATGGTATGGGCAGGCCGCCAGGCAGGCGTCGGCCCCATGGCCGCCGTGGCGGGCGCGATTGCCGCCAATGTCGGCACCGATCTGTTGACCCGTTCCAAAGAGGTGATTGTCGAAAACGGGGGAGACGTGTACATCAATACAGGCTCTCCGGTGACGATCGGCATATATGCCGGGAAATCCCCCATCGAATCGAAGCTGGGTCTGCTGGCGGGGGGGGATCATATGCCCGTCGGCGTGTGCACTTCTTCCGGAGTCATCGGCCACTCCCTGAGCTACGGGAAGGCTGATGCGGTTTGTGCGGTCTCCCCCTCCTGCGCCCTGGCGGACGCGGTGGCAACCGCCATCGGGAACCGGGTTCAGAGAAAGCGCGATATCCGCAGCGCCATCGATTGGGGAAGGGAAATCCGGGAAGTAAAAGGAATTGTCATCATTATGGGAGACCAGGTCGGGGCCTGGGGAGAGGTCGAGCTTGTTCCGGTGGAAGGAAAAAAAGGTTGAATTTTCAGCATGAAAAGAGTACATATTCGCGACTCCCGCTTCCACATTGCGGGGGATATGCTGAAGGGGAGAATGTTTGATGAAAACCATGTGGGCGCCATGGCGGATGGAATACATCCTCAGCGAGAAAGAAGACGGATGTGTTTTTTGCAAGGCGGTGTCCAATCATGACGGACTCACCCTGTTCAAAGACAACACCACGATGGTGGTTCTGAATAAATTTCCCTATATCAACGGCCATCTGCTGGTAGCCCCCCTTCGGCACGTTTCCGAGCTCTCGCAATTGACCCGGGACGAAATGGGGGATCTGATGGCGACCATCGAACGGTCGGTGGGAATTTTGAAACAGGCAATAAAACCGGAAGGATTCAACGTCGGTCTGAATCTCGGCAAAGTTGCCGGTGCCGGGGTCGAAGCGCATCTTCATTTCCACATTGTTCCCCGATGGGTCGGTGACGTGAACGCCCTGGCCGTGTTTGGTGAAGTTCGGGTGGTATCCGAACATCTTCAAGCCACCTATCAGAACCTGAAGCCATATTTTAATAAGATCGCCGATACAGATTGAAATCAGGAGCTATCAAATGAAAAAAATCAAAATAGTTCTTTGGGGCATCCTCATTGCCTTCATCTTGCTGGTATATTTTCAGAACCGGGCGTTTTTCGACATGAAGCAAGCCCTCATGCTGGATCTTTACGTGATCGATGCCTACCAGAGTTCTGCACTTTATATTGTACTCTGGTTCCTCATCGCCATGGTGATCGGCTTCCTGATTGCCTATTTTATCGGCCTGATCGAAAAATTCAAAATGAATAAAACCATTAAGGGCTTGAAAGCCAAAACGAAAACCCAGACAGAGTTGATCGCCCAACTTCGCCATGAACTCGAATCGCGTTCCGGATTTCCCAAAGAGGACACGACCCGAGCCGAAGCCGTTGACGTGAACAACCCGACTGCGACCGAGAAGCACGAAATCTCACCAGACGTTTGATAATGCCGCCGTCTGTCTCAAATCCCACCCCCATGATGCAGCAGTACCTTTCCATCAAGGAAAAGTATCCGGATACGATTCTTTTTTACCGCATGGGGGATTTTTATGAAATGTTCTTCGAGGACGCCGAGGTGGCCTCCAAGGCGCTCGAGATTACCCTGACCTCCCGGAACAAAAACGAGAAGGCATCCGTTCCCATGTGCGGGGTTCCTTACCGGGCGGCCCAGAGCTATATCGGCCGTTTGATTGCCGGTGGATTCAAGGTCGCGGTCTGCGACCAGGTGGAAGATCCGGCCACCGCGAAAGGATTGGTCCGGCGGGAAGTGGTCCGGGTGATTACTCCCGGGATGGTGCTTGAAGATACCTTCCTGGAAGAGAAAAGCAACAATTTCATCCTGTCTGTTTTTAGGCTGCAGGATCGGTATGCGCTCGCATACCTGGATATTTCCACCGGCACTTTCCGGGTAACCGAGTCGGGCAGCGACCGGGCGGTGGTGGAAGAGGCCCTCAGAATTTCCCCCCGTGAAATCATTTTCCCGGCGACTTCGACGGAGGCGTTTTTTGGAGAGCTTCTCAGGGTATTTCCGGAAACTGCGGTTACGCGCATGGATGACCGGGAATTTTCCCATGCCAGATCCCGCCAGAAACTTATCGAGCATTTCAATACCGTTTCTCTGGAAGGGTTCGGATGCGAGCAGCTGAAAGCCGCGGTCAGTGCCGCCGGTGGACTCATGGCATACGTACAGGAAACCCAGAAGCAGAAAATCGAGCATCTCGACGGGATCGAAACCTATCACCTGGACAGCTTTTTATGGCTCGACGAGTTGAGTTGCCGAAATCTGGAGCTTCTGAAGAACCTTCGTTCCGGGTCCCGCCAGGGAACGCTCCTGGGAATTCTGGATAAGACCCTGACGCCCATGGGCGGCCGGCTGATCAGGCAATGGCTTCGCTACCCCCTGGTGAATAAGGAGGAGATTGAGGCGCGTCTCGATGCGGTTGAGGAGGCGGTGGAACGTCACACCGAGAGCACCGGGCTTCGCGAGCATTTGAAATCCGTATATGACCTGGAGCGCCTCGGCAGTAAAATCGGCATGGGGCAGTGCAATGCCCGGGATCTTCTTTCGTTGAAACAATCCCTGCAGCAGCTTCCGATGCTGGCGGAGCGGTTATCGGCGTTTTCCGCGCCCCTGTTCAAGGGGTTTGCCCATTTAGAAGCGCTTTCGAATCTTGCGGGGCTCATTGACGACGCCATTCGCGAAGATGCACCGCCCACCATCAATGAGGGCGGCATGATCAAACCCGGATTCAACCCGCAGCTCGACCAACTGATACAGATCAGCCGGGACGGGAAGGGCTGGCTTCTCAATCTGGAGGCGGGGGAAAAAGAGAAAACCGGTATCGGGTCCCTGAAGGTTCGCTACAACAGGGTGTTCGGATATTACATCGAAGTGCCCAAAACCCATGCCGAATCCGTGCCGCCCCATTATGTCCGAAAACAGACCCTGGTCAATGCAGAGCGTTATATTACCGACGAGCTTAAACAATTTGAAAACGAAGTCATGGGGGCGGAAGAAAAAAGATCCGCCATGGAACGGGATATTTTCAACGAGATCCGGGCGGCCGTCATTCATCTTACCCGGGAAATCCAGCAGGCCGCCAAAACCACCGCCCGGATTGATTGTCTCCTGTCCTTTGCGGAAATCGCCGCCCTCGGCGGATACTGCAGACCGATCCTGAACCGCGAGGGACGGCTGCATATCGAAGAGGGTCGTCATCCGGTGGTTGAAAAAACGATATCCGGAGAGCGGTTCGTACCCAATACGATATGTATGGACCAGGAAAATTTCCAGATACTGATCATCACCGGCCCCAATATGGCCGGTAAATCGACTGTATTGAGACAGGTGGCCCTGTTTGTGCTGATGGCCCAGGCCGGAAGTTTCGTCCCGGCCGCCAAGGCGGATATCGCTCTCACGGACCGGATTTTTACCCGGGTCGGTGCCCTGGACAACCTGTCAGCCGGTCAGAGCACCTTTATGGTGGAAATGGAAGAGACCGCCAACATTCTCAACAATGCAACCCCGGATTCTCTGGTGATCATGGACGAGATCGGGCGGGGCACCAGTACCTTCGACGGCTTGAGCATTGCCTGGGCGGTTGCCGAATATCTCCACGATCTTGCGGGCAAAGGCGTCAAAACGCTGTTCGCTACGCATTATCATGAACTTACCGAGCTGGCGCGGCAAAAACCGAGGGTCCGGAACTTCAACATCGCCGTCAAGGAATGGAACGATGAAATCATTTTCCTGCGGAAGCTTGTTGAAGGCGGTACCAACCGGAGCTATGGGATTCAGGTGGCGAGGCTTGCAGGCATCCCTGAAGATGTGATAAAACGCTCAAAAAAAATCTTGTACCAGATTGAAAATGAAGGTCACCTTTCGCCAAGTCCTGCCGGTGAGGCTTCCGGACAAAAAAAGGCAAAGGGGGCGGCTGTGCAAATAGAGTTGTTTCAGTCACTTGAAAAATCAATCATGGAACGGCTGAAATCCCTCGATGTGACCCGAATGACACCTTTGGAAGCGCTCAATGTACTTGACGACATCTGCAAAAAATCGAGAGCCGGTTCGAACTGAATCCCCCAGCCGTTTGCAGAGAGTCCTGATGCGATCGATCGGATTCCTTGTTCTCTGTGTTTTCATGTTGTCGTCTCTTCCGGTTTCAGCACCCGCCACCACGGCGAAAGATAAATATTACAAGGCGGACGCCTGTTATAATAGACTTCGAAGCAGTTCGCTTAAAAAGAAATATCGACATAACTGGGAAACCTGCATCGGAAAATACGAGGACGTCTATAAAGATGATCCTTCGGGACCCTGGGCCGCCGCCGGGCTGTTCATGTGCGGAAAGCTTTATTACGGACTTTCCGTGCAATCGGGGCTCGATTCCGATTTGGAAAAATCGAGGACTTACTTCCAACGGATTATCCGGAACTATCCCGAGAGCCGGTACAAGAGCCGATCGGAGAAAGAACTTGCCAAAGTCGACAAAAAGCTCGGCACCACCGAGGCATCCGATTCCGTTTCGTCCGGGTCCGAGTCCCTGACGACCCTTATCCGTCAGAGCGCAACCGTTGCCGCCGAAACATCAACCTCATCCGGGAAACCCACTATCGTTCAGGGACTTCGGTATTGGTCGAACCCGAACTACACGCGGGTGGTCATCGATGCCGATCAGGAAACCACTTACGCCCATCGGAAGCTTAACGAGGATCCTTCCATCGACAAACCCCAGCGTCTGTTTATTGATCTTACAAACAGCAGGGTCGGTGCGGATCTTCAGAAAGAAGTTCCGATTAACGACGATCTGCTCATGAGCGTCCGGGCCGCCCAGAACACGCCGGACCAGGTGCGGGTTGTGGTGGATATTAAATCCTTTGACTCCTACAAGGTTTTTTCCCTAAAAAATCCATTTCGAATCGTCATCGATATCTGGGGAAAAAACGGGGTCGGCGCGTCCGGAAGCGCCACGACCCAGGCGCAGAATGGAGCTGCTCTGGGAAAGAGTGCGCTGGCAACACAGCTCCAACTGGGTGTCAGGCGAATCATCGTGGATCCCGGGCACGGCGGAAAGGATTACGGTGCCCCCGGATATCTGAAGGGTGTCTACGAAAAGAATGTGACACTTGCCATATCGAAGAAACTCGCCGCGAAACTGGAGAAGGAACTTGGGTGCGAAGTCATTATGACCCGAAAAACGGACAAGTACCTGACTCTGGAAGAACGGACCGCCATTGCCAATACGGAAAATGCGGATTTGTTTATTTCCATCCATACCAACGCCAATACGGACCATCGTGCGCGTGGTATTGAAACCTATTTTTTAAACCTGGCCACCGACAACGACGCCATTCTGGTTGCGGCCCGGGAAAATGCGACTTCCACGAAGAACATCAGCGACCTCGAATCGATCCTGAACAGTCTGATGCATAATGTGAAGGTCAATGAATCAAGCCGCCTTGCCACGTATGTTCAGGACAGCATCTGTTCCGAGCTTTCAAAGAAATATTCAAGGGTCAACAACAAGAAGGTCAAGCAGGCTCCGTTCTATGTGCTTCTGGGTGCCCAGATGCCCGCAATCCTGGTTGAGACTTCCTTCATCAGCAACAAGGAAGAATGTGAGCGACTGATAAACGGAAAATATCAGGATGCGATGGTTGACTCCATTGTGGACGGCGTACGAAAGTATATTCGTGAAACCAATCCGACGGCGCTGTTTGGAAATGACCCGAATCAGGGTTAATTGGAGACACATTTTTTCAGCTTATGTTAACGACTCGTCAGAAAACAATCTTACAGATCTTTTGGGGGACACTCCTTTTGGCGGCCGGTGTGGGGATGTTTTTCCGGATTCCCCAAGTAATGCCGGATATCGCACAAATTAAAGGCTTTTCAGGCGATATCCTGTTCAAGCGCTTCAGCCTTTACCTGGTCGGCCTTATCCTGGTCTGGGGCGGCGCCAGGAAAATCTGGCAAAACTACAAGTTACTATCCGGCGGCACTGACAAAAAGCCGACCGAAAAATAAAAAAACCCGCCGGCTCGTCGCCATGCACCACGGCGGAAATTCGTAATCCTTAGTCTTTTCCATCCATAACGCTCCAGCTCAACCTTGCTTTTTCTGTTCCCCTTTTTCCCTAACTCTTCATGGAGGCAACACCATGCCGGATAAAAAGAAAAATGCGTCGTTTGCGCCAGCGGACATAAAACACCTGAAAGCGGAAGTTGCATACAGAACCCGGTTGCAGAAAATCTGCCATAAGATATACGGTGCCAGGAATCTGAATGCGCTGTTTATCGACCTTGAGGACGACATCACGGACCTGTTCAAGGCTGAACGGTTTACCGTGTACGGTATTGACGGTGTGTCCCGGCAACTGGTGTCGCGATTTAAAACCGGAACCGAGATTGAGGAAATCAGGCTGCCGGTATCCATGGACAGTATCGCCGGATTTGCCGCATTGCGACAGCGGGTCGTGAACATCCGGAATGTCCAGGATGAAAAGGAACTTGCCCGGATCGATCCAAAATTGACATTTGACTGCCAGTGGGACCGTAAATCCGGATACCTCACCCGCCAGGTACTTGCGGCGCCCATTATGTGCGAAAAATATCTTATGGGGGCCCTGCAGTTCATCAACTGTAGAGGCCGCGGCGCCTTTTCCCCGGAAGATGAGCAGGCCTCCAGGGAAATTGCAAGCATGTTCGGCATCGCCTTCTATAATCAGAAACGAATATTGAAGGCAAAGCCGAAGCGATTTGATTTTCTTTTGGAAAACCACCTGCTGACCCAGGCGCAGTTGGATCAGGCCATTCGGATTTCCCGGGAGAGCGGAAAAGAAATGGAAGAAATTCTTATAAAAAAATTTTCACTAAAAAAGGAGGATATAGGAAGATCTTTGAGTAACTACTTTAAGGTCCCCTATGTGGGGTCGGACCCGGTGTCCATACCTTCTGCGGAAGTGATAAAAGGCTTGAAACCCGATTTCATGCTCCGAAATACATGGGTTCCCTGGAGAGTGGACAGCGGATGCATCGATATCGCCATAGACAATCCGAATGATTTACCACGGATTGACGATATTCGATGCCTGTTCCCCGGAAAAACGGTGAGGTTCTGTGTCGCCCTCAAGCAGGATATTTTAGAAAAGTGTGAACGCCTGTTACAAATCGCTAAGTATCCTGAAGCATTGGACGATATAATAAAAAAGATGGAGAAAGAAGCGGCAGTCGAAGATGCCCGGGAGAGCGAGGTAAAAGAGCACGACAGCGCTGTTGTTAAATTGGTGAATAAAATTATTTTGGAAGCCTTTGAAAAAGGTGCCTCGGATATTCATGTGGAACCTTTTCCGGGAAGGCGGGAAACGGAAATACGGATTCGAGTGGACGGAAGGTGTCACGAATTCGGCAAAATACCAGCGGCTTACAAATATGCAGTGGTCAGTCGGATCAAGATTATGGCCGATCTGGATATTGCCGAAAGACGCAGGCCCCAGGATGGGAAAATAGATTTTAAAAAATTCGGCGGCAGGCCGGTTGAATTGAGGGTGGCAACCATACCGACCCAGGGGGATGTGGAAGATGTGGTCATGCGAATTGTGTCCGCGGGAAAACCTGTGCCCTTAAGCAAACTGAATTTTTCACCCAAAAATTACAAAAGGTTTCTTCAGGCGGTGGAAATGCCGTATGGGCTCATATTTGTCTGTGGTCCCACCGGAAGCGGAAAAACCACAACGCTTCATGCCGCGCTTCAACAGTTGAACAGGGCGGAAAGGAAAATATGGACTGCGGAGGATCCTGTTGAAATCACCCAATCCGGGCTTCGGCAGGTTCAGGTTCGTCCGAAAATCAATTTCGGTTTTGCCCAGGCCCTTCGCGCGTTTCTTCGGGCGGATCCGGATGTTATCATGGTGGGGGAAATGCGGGACAGGGAAACGACACATATCGGCATCGAGGCGTCGCTTACCGGCCACCTGGTTCTGGCCACGCTTCACACCAACGGGGCACCGGAAAGCATTACCCGGCTTCTGGACCTGGGCATGGATCCGTTTCATTTTTCAGATGCCGTACGGTGTGTGCTGGCCCAGCGGCTGGTACCGACTTTATGCGGAAAATGCAAAAAAGCGTATCATCCGGACCGATCCGAGTTCGACGAACTCGTTCGGGAATATGGCCGGAATGAATTTGAACAAAATTTAGGAATAAGATATCATTCTGAAATCAAACTGTTTCGTGCAAACGGTTGCAATGCATGCGGCGGAAGCGGATATCTTGGACGTATGGGAATCCACGAGCTTTTAATGGAAAGCAAGGACATCAAACAGATGATTCAGACCCGGCAGCCCGTTGAAAAAATTCGCCGGCAGGCTGCAAGCGAAGGAATGACCAGTTTGAAACAGGATGGTATCGACAAAGTATTCGCCGGGTACTGCGATTTGATTCAGGTCAGAAAGGTCTGTATTCAATGAGCGGGGGAATGGAAACCCGGAATATGGTTTTTTGCCTTTTCTGTTGCCTTAGCTTCTGTATCGGTTTATATTTCATATTCTTGGTCGGACGTTTAAAACCGGAGAAACGATTCCGATACTATTTAATGCACACGGCAAAAAGCCACAGGACTTGAGAAATTCATGGCAAAACCTGCAACCATAACGCGCCCGTTCGGCGGATTAATGGCACAAGCAAAAAAATCGAGTCTGAAGGCCACCATACGTGACCAATCCGGTGCCGTAAAAACCAAGCTTGGCGAACTGCTGTCCAAAGAAGGCTACATCACCAAATTCCAGCTTGATGAGGCACTCAAATACCAGAAAAAACACGACGGCAGGCTTGGAAGCATTCTGATTCGGCTGGGATATGTGGATGAGAGCACCATCGTCAATGTTCTGAGCCGGATCTATAACTACCCGTCTGTCGTGATTGCCAAGATCACCCCGGATCCCAAGGCGATAGAGCTGGTGCCTTACAAAATGGCCAAGAAATATATGGCCTTTCCGATTCGGCTGGAAGGTGAAGAGCTTGCCGTCACCATGGCCGAACCGACGGACACCACGGCAGTGGAGATGCTTCAGCATGATACCAAGAAGAGCCTGGAAGTAAGCGTTTCCACTGAAAATGATATTGTCGATGCGTTTCGAAAATATTACGATATCGATGACGAAGAATACAAATCTTTTTTCGGAGAAGCCGTCGGCGGGGACGAAGAAGAGGAGAAACTGACCGGCGTCGACGACTTCGGTTCGCTTGTATCCGAAGCGCTTGAAGACATCGAACTCTCGACCCCCGCGGAATCCATCGAAGATATGGTCGACCAGTATTCGGCCTCCGACGGACCCATCATCAAGCTGGTGAACGGGATTCTCGTCACGGCAATTAACGAGGGGGTCAGCGATATCCACATCGAACCGTTTGAAAACTCACTTCAGGTTCGATACAGGCTCGATGGTGCACTGTATAAATCGAAGAACTTTCCCGTCTCTATTCGGAGCGCGCTGACCAGCCGGATCAAGATTCTGGCCGGGCTGAATATCGCCGAACGCAGGGTTCCCCAGGACGGCCGCATCAAGCTGAAGATGGGTAAGCGGACCGCCGTCGATTTCCGTGTCTCCACACTGCCGACCCTCTTTGGCGAAAGCACGGTTCTTCGAATTCTCGATAAAAGCGCCCTGAATGTCGATTTGACCAAGATGGGATTTGAGCCGGAAACATTTGCCGCTTTGAAGCGTTGTATTGATCGGCCTTACGGTCTTCTTCTGGTGACCGGTCCCACGGGAAGCGGTAAAACCACAACACTCTATTCGGTACTCAACCGCCTGAATAATGAAGACACGAAAATACTGACGGCTGAAGATCCCGTGGAGTTCAACTTCAAGGGGATCAACCAGGTGCTCGTCCGCGACGAAGTGGGCATGACCTTTGCCGCCGCATTGAAGGCGTTTTTGCGGCAGGATCCCGACATCATCATGGTGGGCGAGATCCGGGATATCGGCACGGCTGAAATCGCCATCAAGGCCGCCATGACCGGTCACCTTGTGTTCAGCACTCTTCATACCAACGACTGTCCTTCGACCATCGGCCGTCTCGTGGATATCGGGATCCCGTCGTACATGCTTGCATCCGCCGTGACCATGGTGCTTTCCCAGAGACTGGCCCGAAAGCTTTGTCCCAAATGCCGGGTGGAAGTAAACGATTATACGCCGGAAGAACTGGAGCAGATCGGATTTCGTAAAGATGAAATTTCCGAACTGAAGCTTTACGGCCCCGGCGGGTGTCCGGAATGCAAAGGCTCCGGATATAAGGGCCGGACCGGGCTTTATGAGCTGATGGAGGTCACGGATGATGTCGGCAAGGCCATCAATGCCTCGGTTCCGGAAGACCAGCTCAGAAAGACAGCCATCCAGGCGGGGATGAAAACCTTACGGGACGCAGCCTTGGAAAAAGCACGGCGGGGAGTGATATCCATTGAAGAGGTGCTGAAGCGAACCGTCGTGACAAAAGAAGCATTGCCGGCCTATCTGGTGACCCCTGATGTGGAGCGATATGAAGATAAGGATGTGATTATTCGCGAAGGGAATAATGATATCGATTTTTTCAGACTGGTCCAGGGCGCCCTCGTGGTCATAAAAGAAGGGAAAAAGATTGCCGAAATCACCGAACCCGGGGACTACTTCGGCGAAATGTCGGTGATAACCGGGGAACCGAGATCCGCAACCATTTTATCAAAAGGCAGAAGCGTCATTAAGCGCTTCCCGGGGGACAAGCTTCCCGAACTGATGGAAAAATATCCGGACGTGGCGCGTCACCTGTTTGGCGTTCTTGCCACCCGGCTTCATCGTGCAAACGAAATTACCGTTAACCTGATTAACGAACGATTGCAGCAGCGCTGATATGGCGGAAGTAAAAGAAATAAAATCCCTTCTCAAGGAAGCGCAGCTCTATCAAACCCAGGGGCTCCTCAAGGAGGCTAAAAAAAGGTATGAAAGCGCAGTGGCGCTTGTGGAGAGCGACAGCACGATTTCGGGCAAGGCGCAGCTCCTAGAAGGAATTCAGAAAAGAATCCAATCGTTGGAAGCGGTAACCTACCGAGTAGAAAAAAAGACGCATATCACCGAGATATCCCCCAGGGATAAAGATCTTATCAAACGCCTGTTTTCATCCACCGCCACGGATGACAAGGACACCGCCATGCTGGAGGGCGCCGTGGCCCTTGCAAAGTTCGGGCAGTTCGACCGGGCCATTTCCGAGTTTGAGGATCTGCTTGAAGAATCCCCCCTGAGGATTGTCGCTGCCAAACATATTCTGCGTTGTCATATGGCCATGAGAACACTTCATGACCCGGTACTGCAGTTCCAGAAGTGGGTGACCACGGGGTACTTCGGCAAGGAAGAACTTTCCGAACTCAGTACTTTTCTCGAGAGAACCTATGGCCTTTCCGCAACTGAATCCGGGACTTCTCCGCAAACCCCGCCGACGGAAACAGCGATTTCACCGGCAATGCCCGCGGCGGCCCCCGCTCCCCCGCCTGAACCGGAACATCCTGAAGAATCCACTTTCGATCCTTATGAAGATGAATATGTCGACGTGATCGGGGGGATTAACGGATCCCGGAAAAATGACGATGGGGGAAAAGCGACGGAAGAATCCGAAGATTTTGTCGATATGATTGGAACCAAGAAAAAGAAACCGACCCTTCGGTACGAGGATATTGCGGGGAGTGATTCGGGAGATTATGTCGATTACATCAGTTCGATCGGCATCGCTGTCGCGGATGGACAGATCGCCACGCTCCCCGTGAACCTCCAGACCGGCAGTGTGGCAAATCTGATTGTTTCCGGTGATCAGAAAGCGGTCATCGAGAAGCTGAAAAAAGGTGCCCGAATTGAAGGCGTGAACTTAAATTCCCCCATTTCCGTCAATACCGGCAACTGCACCGTCGTCAGCGTAGCGCGAATCGATATGGGCCCCAAAAAGGGGGATTACAGTATAGACCTGAAAATCGAGGGATGACGAGCCAATTTCAAAACGTCCCAGTTTTGAAACAGGCTCTACCGGTTGTTTTTATTGCGTTTCTGCTGCCCTGAATTTCTTCAACTGCCCTTCAAAATAGCTTCTGTCTTGCCCCCCCAGCTCAAGAGCCCTGGATTCCGATTCGACAGCCATTTCATATTTTCCGTTGATATAATAGCTTTCCGCCAGGGTATCGAGGGTTTCCGGACTCGGATCCAGTTCGGCAGCCTTTTTCGCCAGAAGCAGAGCACGCTGCGGGAGGCGGTATTTGACGTCTTTGCAGGTGGCATACAGCCATGCCAGATTATTTAAGACATAGGGAAGTTCGAATTTTATTGAAAGTGCGCGTTCATAGGTGACGATGGCATGCTGAAAATCGTTTCTGCTGTAGTATAAATCACCGAGAGCCGCAAGAAGTTGGGGGTTCCCGGGATCCTTTTCAATTTCGCGATTAAGATATTGCGTGGCGTGCTGATAAGCTTTCTGCTCAAAAACAGCACGGATCTGTTTCCCGGTTGTACCGTAATTCAGTTGATATCCGCTAATCGCCAAAAAGATCAAGGCAGCCGAAAAAACGAGAATACTTCTAATTACTTTTCGATCGTGGCGCAAAACGAGCGTCGGATCCGTTTCGCACCGCTGAAGAAAGCCGATACGCTGGTTGAGGCTGAAATGGTGCCAGTTGGGTTTATCGGCGGATTGTCCGCTGGCATAGGCAATTTTTTGAAACGTGGATACCAGGGGCGAAGCCGTACCGAACATTGAGAAAGCATAGGCATCCGCCTGGCGTTCGAAGTTCCTCATGAAGTATCCAAAAATATATCGAAAGTAGATCAGAAAGGAGGCGACCATGACAATGCTCGATAAAATGGGCGCCAGGTCGCTCTGGCTGAACCATCCGGGCGATATCAACAGATATGCCGGGTTGAAATAGAGCATGATATCCAGGGCCCCGTATACGATGAGTATGTAGCCGGTAAAAAAGAAAAGATAGAAAAGCAAATGCCGTTTCTTGACATGACCGATTTCATGGGCAATGACGGCGTCGAGTTCGTCCGGAGAAAGATGAGAGAGCAGGGCACGGGTGACCAGGATATAGCGGAATCTTCTCACCAGCCCCATGACACCGGCGGTGATCATATGTCCGCCGAAAACGGGCCAATCCACGATATTGCGATAGGATACTTTCGCTTTCCGGCAAAGGGTTTCGATCCGGCTTCTTGCGGGACCCTGTGAAAGGGGCTTACATCGCCAGAATTTCTGGATCATTGCCGGCCCGATGATATAAATGGCCGTCATTAAGAAAAAAATGTAGAAAAGCTCACCGGGGGTGGAGGAAAGGAAGGTCTTTACGGAATCGAACGGAAGGGCGTAAATAATGTCGGTCAGTCCCGAGAGTACCAGGAGCGGCAGCAGCACCGGGACGGAAAAAGAAATGTTGGCCTGTTTATAGCCGCGTCTGTCTATCGGGGAAGGATAGAGTCGGCGGTAGACGGAATGGGAACTTCCCCAAACGATGGAAAGATATCCGATAAAAATCGCCATGCAGATAACTGCCTGGAATGTCGGAATACTCCCCAAAAAAGGAATTTCAGAAAGGAAGTCGACGAGATTCAGTGCGTAAATATCGATTCCGAAAATAATGATCGCCATTACCGAAAGACGCATCTGCAGCGTTGTGAATCGGTGGTCCAGAAGCCTTGGATTCTCCAGGCCGATTCGCTTTTCGATACGCCTGAAAAGAAACCGTGCGATGACAAAGAAGAAAAAGACGATCCCCAGAAAGAGTCCTGCGGTTTCGGTGAAAGGGAAATTCGTACTTCCCGCCGGTTGATAGGTGGCGTAAATGAGGAGAACGACGATGAAATAAATGAAATTTGCAAACACGGGATAGAACTCCAGAGGTCAGAGGTCAGAGGCCAGAGGTCGGAAATATCTTTCCTTTTCGCTGTATATGCAACCGCAGTATTGTTGACGGTACAGGGCGAGGCGTTTGCTTTCTTCAATGCCGGCCTTCCAGTATTCCCTGAAATCATGGTAAAAGAAGGGGACGCCGGTTTCCTTTCCAACTGCCTGGCCAATGGAGTTGATCATCTCATGCTGTTGAAATTTGCTGTAGAGAAGCGTGGTACTGAAAGCCTCGAAGTTGCCGCGCCTGGCCATGAGTGCCGTTGATTTGAGGCGGTCGTGGTAACAGAAGCGGCATCGATCGGACTCGCGGTATGCGACATTTTGAAGAAAGCGTTCCAGTTCGTAGTTTTTCTGGTAAATTACCTGGAGATCGATGGCGGTGCTGTATTCTCGCAGTGTCTGTTCCCGTTTCAGGCATTCCGTATATGGATGAATGTTGTGGCGGTAAAAAAAACCCATCACCGACATGCCGAGTTGCCGAAGATGTCGGACCGGCATGATGCTGCAGGGGGCACAGCAGATGTGAAGCAGTACTTTCATGATCGGGTTCCGAAAATGGCGGTACCGATGCGCACCAGGGTGGCACCCTCCGAAATGGCGGCTTCAAAGTCTCCGGACATGCCCATGGAAAGCTCCCTCATCTCGACATTTGTTATATTCTGCCTGGCCAGATCACGTGACAGCTTCCGCAGAGCCTTGAAATATGGCCGGACTTTTTCAGGCGCATCGAAAAATGGCGGCATGGTCATTAGTCCTTTGATGCGGACATGATCCAGGGGCGCAATGGCTCGTACCAGGCCCGGGGCCTCCTCCGGGGAAACCCCGGATTTGGTCTCCTCATCAGCGACATTTACCTGTATCAGAATTTCCTGGATTTTATCGATCCGTTTTGCCTGCCGGTCGATTTCTTCGGCCAGTTTCACGGAATCCACCGAATGGATGAGATCGAAGAGCCGGACCGCGTATTTGGCCTTGTTGGACTGGAGATGTCCGATAAAGTGCCAGGAAGCGGAAAGGTGAGAGAGGGTGGTGATTTTTTCCCTGGCTTCCTGGATGTAATTTTCACCGAACAATGTAACGCCGTCGTTCATTGCGGCTTTGATTTGATCGGCCGATACGGTTTTGCTGACCGCCACGATTCGGATATCGGAGGGATTCCGACCGCTTTCAAGGGCCGCGGTCCGGACGCGCTCACGGACAGAGTGGATGCCGTGCAAGGCGTCAGGAGGATTCACGGGTCGCTCCGTTTCGATTTCCAGCGTTATCGAAACCGACCACGCCCTCGCGAATCAGATGTTCAATGATTTCACAGACCGGAAGCCCCACGACATTGGAATAGGAACCGTTGATACTCTTTACCAGAAAGGTGCCAAGCCCCTGAATGGCATAGGCACCGGCTTTGTCGAAGGGCTCTGAGGTTTGGGTGTACCACTCGATTTCCCGCGCGCTGAGGGTTTTGAACATGACATCGGTGGTCACTGAGTCCACAATTCGCGTCCCGGATGCCAGGTGGCAGATACAAAAACCGGTGATGACCTGGTGCGTCTGACCGCTCAACCGGGTAAGCATTTCCACGGCATGCTGTTTGGAATCCGGTTTTCCGAGAATGAGGCCGTCGATGAGAACGATGGTGTCGGCGCCGATCACCCAACTGTCCGGGTGGGTTTGAGCTATATCCATGGCCTTGGCCTCGGCAAGCACCCTGGCATACAGCGCGGGTGACGATACGGCGATGGTGCTTTCGTCCACGTGACTGGGAATGACGGAAAAAAGGAGACCCGCCTGCCGCAGAAGGTACCGTCGGCGGGAGGATTTCGATGCAAGAATGAGTTTATTGTCGCTGTCTTTTGTTTTCATGCTGGTGTCATAGCAAATGGGGAAGGGATTATCAAGATGCCGATAATTGTCTTGACAACTTGACAAAAATCTGACATATGGAATCATACCTTACAATCCGAATCCAGACGAGGGAAACATGAACTCAACGGACATAATACCCGGCGCACTGAATCCCCAGTCACCGATTCCGCTGTATCGACAACTGGCCGATATCCTGACAGCCAGGATTCGAAGCGGAGAGTATCCGGTGGCCTCCCGTATCCCTTCGGAAAACAAGCTGGCGACGGCATACGGTATCGGCAGGCCCACGGCAAGGCAGGCCACCGATTACCTGATCCGGAAGGGGCTGCTGGTTCGAAAAAGAGGTTCCGGAACTTACGTCCAGAGCAGTTCGAACGATGTGGATCTGTTTTCACTCGGCGGCACGCTCTCGGCATTTCAGAAAGAAGGTATCGATATCCAGACCAGAACCGGCAATTACGCCAAACGGATTCATCTGCCGGATGAGGCGGACAATCCCTTTTCAGGCCTGCCTGCATATTTTATCTCCCGTTTAAGCAGCGTAGGGGACATTCCCGTGCTTCTGGAAGAGATGTATCTCAGTACGGTACTTTTTCCCGGGATCGATACGCTGGACCTGTCCGGAAGTTCCATATCCCGGATCGTGGAGGAGATATATTACATGAAACCAATCGGGGGGAAACAGACCTTTCGTATCGCAGTTCCCGGTCCCGAACGAGGGCTTCAACTCGGAATTTCCGAAAAGACGCCGGTTCTGATGGTAAAACGTTATCTCAATTTCCCCCAGGCGGAAAACGGCATCTATGCCGAACTTTTCTGCCTGACCGACCGGTTTGCCTTTTCCCAAACATTAGGAGGAATATTAAATGAAAACCAGGGGCTATTATGAAGGATTCGGGGGGGCTTTTCTTCCCGAAATCCTGGTTGCAACATTCGAAGAACTTGAAGCGACTTTTCTGGAGGCCAAGGCAGATCCATCGTTCTGGAAGGAATATGAAAATATCATGTCATCGTATTCCTGCCGACCGACACCGCTGACCTTTGCAGAGAACCTGACAAAACACTTCGGCGGCGCCCGAATTTACATCAAACGGGAAGATCTTAACCACACCGGTGCCCATAAGGCCAACAACGTCATGGGCCAGGGACTTTTAACCCGGCGGATGGGAAAAACCCGGGTGATTGCGGAAACCGGCGCCGGCCAGCATGGAGTGGCGACGGCCACCATGGCGGCTAAGTTCGGATTTGACTGCACCATTTACATGGGAGAGGTGGATGTCAAACGCCAGCGCCCGAATGTCTTCTGGATGGAGCAACTGGGCGCCACCGTGGTGCCGGTGACCGAAGGGACGCGGATTCTGAAGGACGCCATCAACGAAGCGTTCCGGGACTGGGTTACCAACATGGACAGTACCCATTATGTGCTGGGCACCGCCTGCGGCCCCCATCCATTCCCAACGATGGTGACTTATTTTCAGTCGATTATCGGAAAAGAGGCCCGGGCCCAGATCCTGGAAGCCGAAGAGAGACTTCCAGACCGCGTATTTGCCTGTGTCGGCGGCGGCTCCAATGCGTTGGGCGTTTTTTCAGGTTTTCTGGATGACCCCGTGGAACTGGTGGGGGTGGAAGCCGGCGGGAAGGGACTTGAGACCGGGCAGCATGCCTCGCGCCTTTCGTCTCCGGATGCAAGTGTCGGCGTGGCCCAGGGTTACAAAACATATTTTCTGCAGAATGATGACGGGCAGATGAAAGAAACCCACAGCGTGGCGGCCGGGCTCGACTATGTGGGCGTTTCTCCCATCCTGTCGGGATACGCCGCCACCGGACGGGTCCGCTTCGAATCGGCCACCGATCAGGAAGTGCTCGACGCCGTGCGGCTCGCCATACGGAAGGAGGGACTTATACCGGCACTGGAATCCGGGCACGCCTTTGCCCGTGCCTTCAAGGAGGCGCCGGAAATGTCAAAGGACCAGGTCCTGGTCATCAACCAATCCGGAAGGGGAGACAAGGATATTTTCACCATCGCGGATGCGTTCGGCGATCCCAAGTGGGAAGCCTTTATCAAGGAGAAAGCGGAGGGGTATCATGCTTGAAGAATATTTAAAAAATAAGCTGAAGGAAAAAGAACTGCTTCTGATGACCCACATCGTTCTCGGATACCCTTCCATGAAGGAATCTTTCGATATCGTCCGTGCCATGGTGGCGGCGGGGGTGGACCTCATGGAACTCCAGATCCCCTTTTCGGAACCCATTGCCGACGGCCCGGTCATCCTGAGGGCAAACCAGGAGGCGCTTGGAGGGGGCGTGACGGTCGATGAATGCTTCGAGTTTGCCGAAAAGGTGACCCGGACATTTGGCATTCCTTTTCTTTTCATGACATACTACAACATCCTGTTCAAATACGGTGTGTCCCGGTTTGCCGAGAGAATGGGAAAAAGCGGCCTTCGGGGCGCCATTGTCCCGGATCTGCCGCCGGAGGAAGGAGAAGAATACCTTGCGGCAATGAAATCCCAGGGGCTTGACCCGATTTTTATTTTTTCTCCCAACACGCCGCCGGAGCGGATGCAGTATCTTTCTGGATTTGGCGGAGGTTTCATCTATTGTGTTGCGAGAAAAGGTGTGACCGGAAGCAATACGGAGTTCTCCGATTCATTGGGCACTTATCTTCAGACCTGCCGAAAAGCGACGGATCTTCCTCTCGCCCTGGGCTTCGGTGTGAAAGACAAGGCGGATCTCGATTTTCTGAGGGGAAAAGCGGACATCGCGGTCATAGGATCCCAAACCATCCGGCTTATCGAAAAAGAGGGGCCTCGTTCAATCAGGCCTTTTATTCGAAGTTTAACAGAGCAGATCCGCAATCGTAATGGCGTCCAGGCTTTTAAATAAAACGTCTGTCGCTTCTTTCCATGCCTTTCGGACTTTGCATTCATCCGATATCCGGCATTTTTCAGGTGAACTGACACATTCAACCAGGTCGGCCTGCCCTTCGAACAGGCGAACGAGTTGTCCCAGTGATATTTTCTCCGCGGGTTTCGCCAGCAAATGTCCGCCCTTGGGACCGCGAACACTGGTCACGAGTTCGGCCTGCTTAAGGGTCCTGATGAGTTGCTCGAGATATTTTACAGGGATTTTCTGACGTCTGGATATTTCACTGACCTGGACCGGGGCTTCTCCTCCGCTTCGAGCCAGTTCCAGAAGAATACGCGTACCATAACGACTTCGAGTTGATAATTTCATTTCGTTTTATTTCTTGATACCCCACCCGATAAAATTTGATGGGTTTTATTTACCTTTGAACAATTCGCTGATTTTGCTGAGCGTTTCTTCGTCGGATGATTTGATCAGACCAATCAGTTTGTCACGATCGGAGGGGGATTCTTCCTTTTCTTCCGGGATTACATTTAATATTTCACAAATCGATTTAATCAGCACTTTTGGCGTTACGGGTTTTTCCATCGTATAGCGAGGACGAAGCCCGGAAGCAAACGCATTGAATTCTTTAATATCTTCGCTTCCGAATTCGTCCCTGGCATGGGCCGTGATAACGATGATCGGAAGATTGGCATACTTTTCATTTTCCCGAAGCGTTCGAATAACCTTTATACCGGACTTTCTTGGCATCAACATATCCAACGTTACCAAATCCGGCATAACGGCCTCGATTTTTTCCAATGCATCCTGACCATCAACTGCCGTATCGACTTTAAAGCCGGCATCTTCTATGCAAGAAGCAAGAAATTCCCGTACATCCGGTTCATCATCGACAACCAAAATTCTTTTTTCTGATGCAAGTGCCATTGGTTTCTCCTTTTTCGTATGGTGCCTTTAATCAACACGCTTCATACAAAGGTGCCTTTTTAAAACACAATAACCCAAAAAAGTAAATATGATAAAAGCTTAAAACACCCCATGACGATTCACGTCGAATGTTCCTTCTGTTTTCGCGAGGCCCTCATGCAGCGACTATTTTTCTCGCCAAGTTTATTAATTCGCCGGTGTTGACCGGTTTTTTGATAAAACCTTCAGGTCCCGGGATCCCGTCCAACAGGTCGCGAAAGCTTTGTTCCGAGTTTACGGTGGCGGTGATCACGATGACCGGTATTTGTTTCAGAGCCGGATCGTTTTTTAGATCGAGGAAGGTTTTTGCGCCGGTCTGGTCGGGCATGGTGATGTCCATGGTGATTAGATCCGGCCTGTGAGTACGGGCCAGTTCGAATGCTTCCTTCCCGCCCGTAGCGGTGATGATTTCGTAACCGTCATCCTCGAATACCGCGGATAAATAGTCCAAAACATCCAGCTCGTCATCCACGATCAATATTTTATTTTTGTTGGGCATCGTTATTGTCCATCAACTGAGGGAGCTGGTTTCGGGGCAGCGTAATTCTGAACGTCGTTCCCTTACCGGGTTCCGATTCAAGATGGATTGTACCGCCGTGCTCCTGAACATTTTTTTTGGTCATTAAAAGACCCAGGCCGGTCCCGCCCAGTCCTTTCGTGGTGAAGAAGCTTGTAAAAACTTTTCGTTTTACTTCATAATCCATTCCCACTCCATCGTCGATTACTTCATATACAATCGCATCATCCTTTTCAAAAGTGCGGATCTTCACATGCGTTCCTCCCCCTTCGCTGACCCGGCAGGCATCAATGGCATTACCGACGAGGTTCGTTAAGCACTCGTGCATTCTTTCGTAATCGATGGGCGCCGGCTTGAGGTCGTCGGGATGCTCGTGGGTGAGGGTTATCCCTGATTCTTTGGCTTTTTGCTTGTACAGCTCCACGACCTCGTTTGCGATATCGATCGGATTGTTAAGCTTGGCGCGGATTTCACGTCCCTTTGAAAAGTCGAGAAAGGTTTTGACAAACATGGAAACCCGGTTGATGTTCCGGTCCAGCATATCCATGCCCTTGGTGACGCGGTCGATCCTTCCCTTGGTGATACCGGTATTGAGCATGTACAGGGCACCTTCCAGGGCCGTGATCAGGTTTTTAACCCCGTGGGCCAGTCCGGCGACGGTTTGCCCCACCGCTGCAAGCCGTTCCGCTTCCAGCTTTTCGTGTTCGAGTTTTTTGATGACCTGCAGATCCTGTATCGTGACGGCCATTCCCAGGTAATGGTCGGCGGTCCCGATGCGCACACCTATCAGACGTACAAACTTTTTCTCGCCGTCGAGGGTGGTTATCTCTATCTCCGGAATGTAAAGATGGGCCGGTCCCATGGATGCCTGTTGAATAAATCCGGGGGGAAGCAGATTTTCCAGGTCACTTTTGGTGATGATATTATGTCTCGGCGAGTTGAAAATTTTACGGGCTGCACGGTTGAAGATCGTAACGGTGCCTTCCTTGTCCAGTGCGATGATGCCGTCCATGGAAGTGGCGATCATCGCTTCCATGAAGGTATAGGCGATTTTCAGCTCTTCCTCCAGTTTCAGGGTCTCGGAGACGTCAACGGCCATTTCCATGACCAGATCCACCTGATGATCTTCAGAAGGCAGGGGGACGGTGGTGACAAGGGAATGGATTTCCTTGTGATCGGAGGAGGTCCAGGTATGATGCCCCGTGTGGATTTTGCCGTCGGAAAAGGTATGGCGAGCGGTACATTGGACGCAGCGGTGCTCCTTCCCCTTCAGCATTTCGAAACAGTACTTGCCGGAGATGTCGCCCAGAAGATCCCCGGCCCGTTTGTTGAATCTCACGATTTGAAAATCACGGTTTATTACCAGAATACTGCAGGGAACCAGGTCGAAAAGAAGCTGGTATTCCTTGCGCATCTTTTCGAGTTCCGTGATATCCAGACTCATTTCGATCAAATAGGGGATATCGCCATTTTCGCCCCGTACCGGGGAGGTGTGTTTGATATACCGGGTGAAGACGCCTTTTGTGTTGTATCCCACCTCTTCATTGATACGCGCGATTCCGTCTTCAAAGGCCACCTCTGCGTTGCACCTTTCACAGCGAGTGTCTCGATCCTTATAGACGTCATAGCATTTGCGGTTGCGCCATTCCCCGAAAGTCTTTTCAAATGCGTCGTTTGCTTTGACAATATGAAAGTCACGATCGATGACCGCGATACTGATCGGCACCTCGCTGAACAGATGCTTATTCAACCATTCTTTTACGGGATCCATTGAAGACATGGAAAGCGCTCCTGTTTGTTATAGCGGCGTACCGACGGACCGCTTGAAGCGGCGGAGGTGCCGAACCCTTTGAAGAAGATAACATATTCGGGAATTGAATTACAGGTCATAACCTATTTGCCTGGCTGAAAGCTTTTCATAAAGTCCAAACCGATCTCCTCAGTAAATTTTTTGGGGAATCGGCACCCGATGATCTAATCCATTCTTGATGCATTTTTTTCTTGACAGCGTAAAAGCCGGGATTGTATACATTCTAATCAATAGCAATTTAATATAGATTAACTTTATAAATAATAATGCAATATATATTACATATAGGATATGAAAAGCAAGTAATTTTCGCGCCCCCTGTATCGGTCGGGTTGAAATGGGGGTCGATGTTGTTGGAATGATTCCCAGGGCTGCATAAAATCACCGGTGCGCAGGACATTAAAGGCCTTGCAATGAAAGTGAATACGAGATGCAGATATGGCATGAGGCTTCTGATCGATTTGGCGAATAACGCCAAAGAAGGGCCTGTTCCTGTCGGCGATATTTCAAAACGCCAGAATATTTCGTTGAAATACCTGGAGCAGCTTATCCATCTTCTCAAAAAAGCCCGGATCATCGACAGTGTCCGGGGCGCCAGGGGAGGGCACCGGCTGGCGAAAAATTCTAATGACATCTATTTCGGGGATATTATCCGGCTCATGGAGGGCCGGGGAGATTTTGAGGAGTGTTTCTGCCGAAAGGAAATATGCAAAATGCAGGATTACTGCCCGCTGAACCTGGCGTGGCAGAAGGCGTTGGATGCCTTTTACCATGAACTGGACAAGGTTTCCATCGCCGACCTGTCCAAAAAATGTTGCAAATAGTCGTCATTGAAAGGAGAGTCAAATGTCTCTGTTCGTCTACCTTCTTACCTACTTATGTATCGTTGTGTTTCTGGCCGCCGTTGTCAAACGGTCCCTGGGGTACCTTACAAATCCCCAGCATGTTCGCTGGGAAATCTACCCGGTGGCCCATGACGGTAAAAGAGCATCCTACGGTGGAAGCTACCTGGAGGAAGTGGACTGGTGGAAAAAACCGCGGAAAAAGTCCCTTGTTGGAGAACTGAAGGTGATATTTTCCGAGGTATTCTTTCAGAAGGCGGTGTGGGAGAATAATCGTTCCCTGTGGTTTGCCACCTTTCCCTTCCATTGGGGGCTTTATTTCGTAGTGGTTTTCCTCGCGCTGCTGATTGTCGGCGCTGTCGGAAATCTGGTTTCGGCGGGTAATGCGGCCTGGATGGCGCTGGTGGTATCCGCGACCCGGATCGTCGGTCCCATCGGGTTTTTCCTGGTGATTCTCGGTGCCCTGGGGCTCGTGTACAAACGGTGTTCCAACAACGGACTGAAGAATTATACGAATTTCACGCATTTTTTCAATCTGGCCCTGTTCATTGTGGTCATGGTCGTTGCACTGGCGGTATGGCGAACGACCGATGGGGACTTTTCCATGGCCCGATCCTTCGTGGCCGGCCTGATCTCTTTTCAAATGACGCCTCTTGGAAGTTCACTGTTTTTCCTGCAGGTGGCCTTGGCGGTGCTGACCATCGCCTACATCCCTTTGACGCACATGTCGCATTTTTTCATGAAATACTTTCTTTACCATCATATCCGGTGGGGAGATGAACCGAATATCGGCACGCCTGAAGTCGACAAAAAGATCGGAATCGTCCTCAACTATCCGGTGACCTGGGCAGCGCCGCATATTGCGGGGCATGGTAGGGAAACCTGGGCGGAAGTGGCTACCTTCAACCCTGCCGCCAAACCTGAAACTGGAAAGGAGTCGCACTGATGAGTCCCAGAAAGAATCTTAAAATAAAAGATATCAGCAAAAACACCGAAAAGCTTACCAGTGTGGCGGTGGAAGATCTCATGCCGCTTCCCGCGGATTTTGAGGAAGAGGAGTGGGCCGAACTCCCGGCGGATCTCAAAGAACAGTACGCGTGCATCCTGGACGATGTGATGGTCCTCCCGATTCCGAAGCCCAAAACAAAGGAAGAGGAAGAGGAACTGGTCAATAAATTCATCAGCGGCATGCGAAAACTCTTCTCCAAGAAGGACAACTGGACCTTTCTCTCACTCCTCGAGACCACCATGGAGCAATGTGCAAAGTGCAACACCTGCTCGGAGGCCTGCCACCTTTTCGAGGCCAGCGGCGAGAACGAGATGTACCGGCCTAACTACCGGACGGAAGTCTTTCGCCGCATTTATAAAAAATATGTCAAAAAACAGCCCCTGGCAAAATGGCGAAGCGGCGATATCGACCTGAACTGGCAGACGGTGGCGCGTCTCGGCGAACTGGCCTATCGCTGCAATGTCTGCCGGCGGTGCGCCCAGGCATGCCCCATCGGTGCCGACAACGCCCTGGTGGCCCGGGAGATCCGGAAGATCTTCAGCCAGGAGATGGGCATCGCGCCCCCCGAGCTCCACGAAAAAGGCTCCATGCTGCAGCTCGAGTTCGGGTCCTCCACCAAGATGAACAGCCTGGTGGTGAAGGACAATGTGGAGTTCATCGACGAAGAATTCTCCGAAGAGACCGGGTATGAATTCAAGACCCCCTTTGACGTGGAAGGCGCCGACATTCTGCTGATCCATAATGCCGGAGAGATTATGGCCTGGCCTGAAAATATCGCCGCATTTTCCATTATCTTCGAGGCGGCGGGGCTTTCCTGGACCCTTTCCAGTGATCTGGCGGCTTACGACAGCATCAACTACGGGGTTTTCTACGACGATGTGCAGTTTGCCCGAACGGCGCTGATTCATGCCCAGGCGGCGGCCAAATTGGGTGTCAAGAAGATCGTTCTGGGGGAATGCGGCCATGCCCACAAGGCCCTCACGGTGATTGCCGACCGGGTGCTTCCGGAGGGGCTGAAGATCCCCCGGGAAAGCTGTTTCCCAATTCTTCGGGATATTGTAAAGTCCGGGAAGCTGAAGCTGGATCCCTCCCGGAACAATTTCCCGGTCACGCTTCACGATCCGTGCAACCTGACCCGGCTGATGGGGATCATCTCTCCCCAGCGGGAGATTCTCAAGATGATCGCGCCGCAGTTCCGGGAAATGCATCCCCATGGCCCCCACAACTACTGTTGCGGCGGCGGGAGCGGCTATGCCATCATGAGCCGGAACAACATACCTGAATGGCGTTTTAAAATCACCGGCCGCAAGAAAATAGAACAGACGCTGAACGCATTTTCCGACTGCAGAGGACCGGAACCGAAAAAATATGTCTGTGCTCCCTGCTCCAACTGCAAGGGCCAGTACCGCGACATGATTGAACGCTACGACCTTCTGGAGAAAGAGGGGCTTGCCTACGGCGGGCTGGTGGAACTCATCGTCAACGCCATGGTCGACGTCAATCCCGGATATATCAAATGGGAAGAGGACTACTGATGCCGGGGTTGGATGGAATGTCACCGAAGCCTGAAGAACCGGACACAACCGAAATTATATCTCTATCGTAAAGAGGAGGAATTTTCATGGGAAACAGTCCTAAAAAAATACTGGTGGTGGACGACGAACCAGATCTGCAGAATTTTCTGGGTGCCTTTCTAGAGGACAACGGGTTCGAGGTGTTCATCGCCGCTGACGGCAAGCAATGCATGGAGAAAGCCAGGAAAGAGAAACCGGATCTGATTACCCTCGATATCAGCATGCCGGAGGAGTCCGGGGTCCGGGCCTTTCGTAATATCCAGGAAGATCCCGATACCAAGGATATCCCCATTATTATCGTGACCGGGGTAACCCCTGTCTTTAAAGACTTTATCCACAAACGAAAAGTGGTAAAGCCGCCGGCCGCCTATTTGGAAAAGCCGGTGAATACCCAAGAGCTGTTGAAAAAGATCAACGAGCTTTTGGGGTAGGAAAGAGGCGATAGGCTATGGGTGATGGGCGATGGGGGGATAGGGTTAAATCCTTTTTCGGGTGGGATTTATATGGGGCCCAGAGAAGATAACGTCTTCTTTCCGGGAAATCCCGGTGCAATTTGAAACTGCCTCGACAAATGCGGCCACCCGTTTGAGGTCTTTTCGCCCGGGAGAGGCCTCGACACCGGAGCTCACATCCACCGCCAGGGGGCGGGCGCTTGAAACGGCCTGACATACGTTCTCAGGCGTAAGACCGCCCGCCAGAATAAGAGGATGTTTTTCACCGAACGCTTTCGCGCTTCCCCAGTCCCACGCCATGGCGTTTCCGCCCGGCAGGGGGCCCTTGCTGCATTCCACCAGAAAGGCGGATGCCGCATATCGGTCCGCCTCCGAAAGCGCCGGCCGTCCGTCCATAAAAAGCGCCTTGATGACCGGAATACCGGCATCAGACAGTTGCTTCACGAGATCCGGTGATTCCTTGCCGTGAAGTTGAACCGCAGAAAGTCGGCAATACTCGACCTTTTTAAAAATCTCTTCATAGGTCGCGTTCACAAAAACCCCGACGGTTTTGACTTTCCCCGAAACCGCCTCTGAAACCGCCCGTGCCTGTTCGTCCGTAACATGCCGTGGGCTTTTCGAAAAAAACACCAACCCGACGGCATCCGCCCCCAACTTCGCACACGCCCTTGCTTCATCGGCGCGTGTGAGACCACAGATTTTAATTTGAGTGTAAACGCTTTCTTCCATTTTCAAAATGCTCACGCAATAAATTCAGTAGGATTTCCTCTGCGTCTCTGCGCGAGATATTGTCTTTGCAGTTTTTTGTTCCAATATACGGAAAAGCGGTTTTCCCGCAGAGCCGCAGAGACGCAGAGAACTGCGAGGATAGATAACAACCTGGTAAACCAAAATCAAATTATTTTCATGCAAGCCAATTTTAAGACCTTTTGAAATTGGCTTTTTTATTCTTTGCGCCCTAAAAGTTCTTTCAGAAAACGGTCCGGATGCTCCGAACGGACCAGGCTTTCGCCGATCAGGAAATTCCAGATGCCGGCCGCTTTGGCCCGGAGGATATCCTCGTGGCTTTGGATGCCGCTGGCGGCAACGGCGATCTGGTTCGGGTCCAGCATTTTCCCGAGGTTAATGGCGTTATCCGTGCTGGTCTCGAAGGAACGCAGATTCCGGTTGTTGATCCCGATGAGCCGAGCACCGGCCCAGTTGGCGTCTTCGAGCTCGCCGGCGGAATAAATCTCGACCAGCGGATCGAGCTGAAGCTCATCGCAGAGCTGAAGGTAATCCTTCAGCTGGGTGCGCTCCAGAATCCGGACGATGAGCAGCACCGCATCAGCTCCCGCCAGGACTGTTTCATACAGCTGGTAGGCCGATACAATGAATTCCTTTCGAAGCACCGGCAAAGAAGTGGCGGCCCTTGCGATTTTGAGATCTTCCAGGCTGCCCTTGAAAAACGGTTCATCGGTCAACACCGAGAGGGCCGCCGCTCCGCCGTTTTCATAGGACCGTGCAAAGACCGCCGGATCGAGATCAAGGCGAATCGGGCCTTTGGATGGAGACTCACGTTTTACTTCCGCGATAATATTGGCGCCATACCTCCCCGGTGATGCCAGTGCATCGAAAAAGAAACGGCGGGTTCGGCCAGACTGCGAGAAAGCATCCGCCCGAAGCCGGGCTTCCGGGACTTTCTTTCGGGCAGCCTCTACGAATGATTTTTTATATTCGACTATTTTTTCTAAGATATCCATATGAAACACCTTGGGAGTGCCTTGAGTGCGCTTGAGTTCATAGAGTGCCTTGAGTTATTGTATTCTGCCGATTTTAAGAGAGTTATGAAAAACCACATGGCCCCGGAAACTCATATAAAAATGGTAGCATACCGCAACTCAAGGCACTCCAGACACTCAAGCGCACTCCAGGCACTCCTTTGCCCTAATTCCTTTGGGTAAACGCCACCAACCTCTCCAGCTTCTCCCTGGCCCTGCCCTGGTCAATGGCGTCGGCGGCCAGATCGATGCCGGTGTTAAACGTGTCCGCCAGACCCGCTGCCATGAGGGCCGCAGAGGCGTTGATGAGAATCACATCCCGACGGGGGCCGGTTTCTCCGGAAAGAATCCGGCGGGTGATGTCGGCATTTTCTTCGGCGGTTCCACCGGACAGGTCTTTCGGATCGGCGGATTTTTCGAAAAACTGTTCCGGTGTTATATCATAGGTACGAATCATACCGTCTTTGAGTTCGGAAATCCGGGTTGGGGCGCAGACGGAAATTTCATCCAGGCCGTCATGTCCGTGAACGACAAGGGCCCGCCGGGTCCCCAGGAGCTTGAGGGCTTCGGCGAACATTTCCGTGAGGCTCGGTGCGTAAACCCCTAGAAGCTGACAATTTGCCGCCGCGGGATTGGTCAGGGGTCCCAGCATGTTGAAGATGCTCCGAAGGCCGATCTCCTTCCGGGCGGTGGCGGCATACTTCATGGCACTGTGATAGAGGGGCGCAAAAAGGAACCCGATGCCGATATCCGCCACCGCTTCCTCGACGATTTCCGGATCCACATTCAGATTGACGCCGAGGGCTTCCAGAAGATCGGCGCTGCCACACTTGCTGGAAACGCTGCGGTTGCCGTGTTTCGCCACTACGGCGCCGCATCCGGCCACCACAAAGGCGGTGGTGGTGGAGATGTTGAAGGTACCTGCCGAATCTCCGCCAGTGCCGCAGGTATCCACGATGGTGGCGGCCGGTACGTCGATGCGAAGCGCCTTTCGTCGCATGGCCCGGGCGGCGCCGGCCAACTCGGTGAAGGTCTCCCCCTTCGTTGCCAGGGCCGCCATCATGGCGCCGATCTGGGAATCGGTGATGGTGCCGGAAAATATTTCGGTCATCATTTCGGCCATCTGGGCTTCGGTCAAATCGTTTCCTTCGATAATGCGTTTTAAATGATCTCGAAACATGAATTTTTCCCCTTTTATTCGATTTGCTTCAGGAAATTTCTCAGCAGACGTTTTCCCACCTGGGTCATGATGGATTCTGGATGAAATTGAATTCCTTCCGTCGGATGTTCACGGTGCCTGAGACCCATGATTTCTCCATCTTCGGAGGTCGCCGTCACTTCGAGGCAGGCGGGCAGATCGTCCGGCGAGGCCACCAGACTGTGGTATCGCATGGCCTGAAACGGGCCGTCGATGCCCTTGAAGATTCCCTTGCCGTCGGCGGTGACGGTGGAAGTTTTGCCGTGCATCAGGCGTTTGGCGGAAATGATGCTGCCCCCGAAGGCCTGGGCAATGGACTGGTGACCGAGACAAACGCCCAGAAGCGGGATCTTTCCGGAAAACTCGAGGATGGCCGGGATGGAGATGCCGGCGGTTTCCGGACGACCCGGTCCCGGGGATATCACCAGACCCGCCGGGGCCAGCGCTTTCAAATCGGAAAGGCTCAGCGCATCGTTTCGAAACACCGACACCTCGGCCCCAAGCTGCCTGAGATACTGGACGAGGTTGTATGTAAATGAATCGTAGTTGTCAATCATCACGATCATGAGGGATCCCTTTCCAATTCGTAAGTGGTTTCCAGCAGTTGAAGAGCGCGCTGGATGGCCATGGACTTGTTGACGGTCTCCGTTCGTTCGGCTTCCGGGTCGGAATCCGCCACGATACCGGCCCCGGCCCGGACCATGACCTCTCCGTTTTCTACCAGGGCGGTGCGGATGGTGATGGCCAGGTCCATATTGCCGTCAAAGGAGACGTACCCAACGGCCCCCCCATAGGGTCCCCGGGGATCTTTTTCCAGTTCGGCGATGATTTCCATGGCGCGAATTTTCGGAGCGCCGGAAAGGGTTCCGGCCGGGAAAGTGGCGGCCAGCAGATCCCAGGCATCCTTGTCCGGAAGAAGATCGCAGACAATGTTGGAGACCAGGTGCATAACATGGGAGTAGCGTTCCACCACCATCAGATCGGTGACCTGAACGGAGCCGGTTTCCGCCACGCGTCCCAGGTCGTTTCTGCCCAGGTCCACCAGCATCAGATGTTCCGCCCGTTCCTTTTCGTCGGAGAGCATCTCGTCGGCAAGGGCCCGGTCTTCCTGTTCGGTCATTCCCCGGGGACGGGTGCCGGCAATGGGCCGCAGGGTCGCCACGCCGTTTTCAACCCGGACCAGGGTCTCCGGCGAAGACCCCACCATGGCCACCCCGTCCAGGTGCATGAAAAAAAGATAGGGAGACGGGTTGATGTAGCGCTGCGCCCTGTAGAGAGCCTTCAGGTCCGGTGGCGCCGGGCAGGTGAAGGGTTGGGCGATGACCGTCTGAATCACGTCGCCGGCCCGGATGTATTCCTTGACTATTTTGACATGCTCCCGATAGACGTTGTCCTCCTGCCTCTGGGTGAGCTTGAGATGCTTCGAGATGGTTACCGGCGGCGTTGAAGGGCATGCGGTCTTTATTTTGTTCACGAGCATTTTGGCCCGGGTCATGGCCTGGTCAAAGGCTGTTGCCGGGTCCTCATCGGGTGAAAGAAAACAGGGCACCATGGTCTGAAGCGTATGGCGGATATTGTCGAAAATCAGCAGCTCATCGGGAATAATGAAATGGGCCAGGGGCTTTTCCTTGGGCAGGTTGTGCGGGATAGCCTCAAAGAAGGATACCATTTCATAGGTGATATAGCCGATCATCCCCCCCCAGAACCGGGGAAGTTCCGGAAGCGATGCCGGTTTGTAGTCGGCCATAAGGCTGCGCAGGATATTCAGCGGTTTCCCGTCGTGAGGAATTTCCTGATGCTCCCCGCCGTCATCCACCGCCACATGGTCTTGAAACACCCGCACATGGCGTTTAGCGGAAGCTCCCAGAAAGCTGTAGCGGCCCCAGCGCTCACCGCCCTCTACGCTTTCCAGCAGAAACACGGGGCCCTTGTCCTGATAAATTTTATCCAGAAGCGACACCGGGGTGTCCATATCGGCCAGGGTCTCCACGCATACCGGGATGACGTTACACTCCTTGGCCAGGCTGCAGAACCTGTCTTTATCCGGAAATTGACGAAGTTGCATAATGGGTTCCTTTAGTATTTCCAATACAAAATGAAAAAGGTCGTGGGGATCGCCACGACCTCAAAAAAAAGGACCGTGGCAATTGGCATGGTCACGGTCCAATATAAAAATCGATTTCTGTCTAAATCGCCGGAGGTCCGCTCGCATGGCCAGAAAGATGCACCCGCCACCGCCACCAAATACCGAGTATGGTGTCCATCCGTTTCATCGTTGGTTTTAATCTCCTGCAATTGTGTTACATTAAAGTGATCATCTACTCTTTTTGATGTGATTATGTCAAGGTGTTTTTGTTGCGCAGATTGGGCAGATTGTATGGAACAAAAAAAATGAGATCCGCAGATTACGCAGATTTACGCAGATTAATAAAAATGGTAAGGAAAGAATTCAGGGTTCAAGGGGTCGAGGGTTCAAGGGGTCGAGGGAAAAGCATTAAAAACGTCCGTTGATCCTGAATGCCAGTCATGAGCCTGATGCTGTCAGACATCGGCGTTGTATATTTCAAAAGACATTCTTAATTTTTAGTCTCTTTTCCTCTTGAACCCTCGAATCCTTGAACCCTTGAACCCTGAAATTAATTTTTTGCAGTTTAATCTGCGAAAATCTGCGTAATCTGCGGATAAATAAATATCGAAAGGACGATTCATGCGGCTTCGGGCTGAAATTATTTCCACCGGCGATGAAGTACTGACCGGTGCCATCGTGGACGGCAATGCGGCATACCTTGCGGGCGAGCTGACGGAAAACGGTGTGGTGGTGGAGCGGCAGAACACGGTGGGGGACAATCTTGAAATGCTCTCAAATACCTTCCGGGAATCCGGGGAACGTACGGATATTGTATTGGTAACCGGCGGATTGGGCCCCACCGGAGATGACCTGACGGCCCAGGCAGCCGCCAAAGCCTCCGGAGCCCCCCTCTATAACGATGAGGCGGCGCTGGCGGCCATCGAGAGCTATTTCAAGGAACGAAAGCGCGCCATGAGCGAAACAAATCGGAAACAGGCCATGTTCCCGGAAGGCGCGCAGATTCTTGATAACCCGCTGGGCACAGCCCCGGGTTTCAGCATGAAGATCGGAAAGGCCCTCTTTTTTTTCATGCCCGGGGTACCCCACGAAATGCGGCGGATGTTTTCGAATCATGTGCTTCCGGGGATCCGAAAACTTCAGGGCAATGAAGGCGGAAGAAACCTTACCCGGATCATCACGGCCTTCGGACTCGGTGAATCGGATGCAGCCCAGCGGTTGCAGGAGTTCGACACCCGGTTTCCCGATATTCGGCTGGGATTTCAGGTAAAATTTCCCGGCATCTTTCTGAAGGTCTATGGCGGTGAAGGAAACCCGGGTGAAGTATCCATGCGGATTGAAGAGGGCGTCCGGTGGATCTGCGGACAGTTGGGAAATCGGGTTGTTTCCGATTCGGGACATAGTCTGGAGGAAATGGTAGGTGCTCTGCTAAAAGAACGGAAGGCAACCTTGGCGGTCGCGGAAAGCTGTACCGGCGGTCTTATCTCCCACATGGTCACCAACGTGTCCGGAAGCTCCGATTACTTCCTGTTCTCCGGCGTCACCTATTCAAACATTGCAAAAAGCGCCATTCTGGGGGTTTCGAAGGAAACCATCAAAAAATTCGGAGCCGTCCATGAAGAAACGGTGAAGGAGATGGCAGAGGGGGCCCGAAAAGCCGCCGGTGCCACTTTCGGTCTGGCAACCAGCGGGATTGCCGGGCCCGAGGGCGGCACGGAGGAAAAACCGGTGGGGACGGTCTGTATCGGGCTTGCGACTCCCGACGGCGTATATGCCGAACGCCGACTGTATACCTTCGGAGCCCGGCTGATGAAAAAGCAGATGTTTGCGGCGGCCGCTTTGGATATGCTGCGGTGCCACCTTCTTCGATAGTGTTCACCCGGAAAAAGGGCCTTCCGGATGGAGCCTGTCAACTGTCAGCTTTCAGCTAAAAATCGCATTGAAGGCAGTTCGTGGAACTGATGTTTGTCTGAAATAACAAAAGGCCCTCCCAGCGGGAGGGCCTTTTGTTGTTGAAAGGTTTCAGGGGGAAATTAGAAAGAAACCTGAAGCGTTGCTTGAATCCTGTTGTCGTTTGACTTGGTATCGTCTTCGTAGGATTTCGTCTGGTAGTCCAGAAGGACCATGTTCTTGTGCGGTTTATCCAGCATGTAGGCTACACCCAAAATGGTTGTGTTACTGGCGTCATTATCGACATTGGTGTTCGGGTCGAACTTGTCATAACGGCCGATAATGCTGAATTTGGTGTTCGGTTTGATTTCTGCGAAAAGCGAGTAACCGTCTTTATCGTTCTCGTCCGAGCCGCCCTGGCTGCCGGTGCCCATGTAGTAGGTACCGGTCAGAGTGACATACTGCTGCTCGTAGCTTACGAAACCCATGTTGGTGTTCCAATCGGGTTCCGCAGCCGTGTTGCCCTTGCCGGTGGTTCCAAAGTAGGAGAACTGGAGACCCGGGATAACGTCGGGAAGGGGACGAACGGTGAATCTGGCCATAATCACCTTGTTCTGATTTTTCTCTGCGGCGTGATAGCCGCCACCGTTGTAGATACCGAAGGAAACGCTGCCGTAACGACCCGGATAATGGCTGTTGACCGTTTTCTGGTAGTCCTCGTCCATGGTGCCGCCCAAAAGAGAGGCGAAGGTGATACCGACATCGGCGGAATTGAACACCCCGTTGCTTTCAATATACATGGGATCCTGCAGACGGAAATAGTTGATATGCTCTTCAAAATCGAGCCACGGCATGTGAACCTGACCGACTTCGATATTCGGTTTGGTCAGGAAAGAGCTGCTGGGCAGATGGAACTGTCCGTACATGTATTTGATTCTTGGACGGGTGGAGCCGTCGTCATCCTGGTGGATGTCCGTCGTGATCCGGGCACTGAACCAGGGGAGTATCGATTTTTTAATCCCGAAATAACCGCGTTTCAATGCGACTTTGCTGTAATCAGTATCATTGCTTTTCCCGTCCTGATAAGAAAGGTACATCAGACCTTCGAACTGCACGCCCTTCAACGCCTTGACGACACTGTCGATATCACTTTGAGAGGCGCCGTCATCCGCCATACTCATCGATGCGCCGAGCAGCAACATCATGCAGAGACTCAAAACCAAAATAACCGTATTTTTCACCATATTTTTTCTCCTTTTTGTTCTCGTTTTTAATGCTCTCGCTAACTGATTTTTTCGGATCAGGACACCTTATCGGAGATACTTGCGAATCGGCGTCGGTCATAAAGATGCTTCTTCAATGATTCAGTCCGTTCGTTCAACGATGTGTATTGATATGGAACATTTGTTAGGAGTATATTAGGAAACAATTTTAAACGCGTGTTTTTTATATTAAGGTTGTATTAGGAAACCTCCCGGGACCGCCTGCCATTCCAAATATGGAATCATTATGCTATAGAAGATCGACGATGATTTTTTTTCAGCTTTTTTTTCAGGAATAAACACAACCGGAAAAATTATCCGCGTTTGATGACGGAGTACGAACCAATGAATTTAGAAAACACAACCGCTTCCATCATCATGGCCGCCGGAAGAGGCAGTCGGATGAAAGGATTCAGCGGGAACAAAACATTGTTGCCGCTGGAACCGGGAGCATCCATTTATCACGGCAGCCAACCGATTCTGATGCACCTTTTCTCAAGTTTGCCCGAAGGCCCCAAAGCGATCATCCTCAATCATTGCAGGGAGGATGTTATGGATGCCGTCGGAGCATTCGAAGTCAGCTTCTGCGAGCAGTCTCTGCTGAACGGCACCGGCGGCGCTATCCTCGCAGCCCGTGAGTTTGTCAGGGAACAACCCTGCCACAATTTCGTGATCACCATGGGGGACGTCCCGTTTGTCAAAAAAGAGACCTATTTCCGAATGGTCGAATTGCTTTCGCAAAACGATATCGTTATCCTCGGATTCCGCCCCGAAAACAAAAAGCAATACGGTGTTCTGGAAATCGAATCCGGAAAGGTGAAAAGAATCACGGAGTGGAAATACTGGAAAGACTATCCGGATACCAAACAGAAATCTCTATCCATCTGTAACTCCGGAATTTATGCCGTGACAAAGGAGGCCCTCGAAACCTTTCTGCCGGTGCTGGCCTCCCGGCCCCAGATCGTGAACAAGGAAATAGACGGCAAAATGACCGCCATCGAAGAATATTTTATCACCGACCTCATCGAATATATGGTGGCCGACGGCCGCAGTGTCGGGTATCTCGTGGCGGAAAACGAAATTGAAACCATGGGGATCGATGACCCTGAGGCTCTCCAAAAGGCCCAGGCATTCTACAACGAACAGCGGAACTGATTCCTTTAGTTTGAGCGGGTGAGATTCGTTTTATGGGGCATGAATTCCTTATTCTTTGTATCGGTTATGTTTTCGGCTTTTATATGGCCTGGAATATCGGCGCCAACGATGTGGCCAATTCCATGGCTTCAGCAGTCGGCGCCAAGGCCATTACCATCCGCCAGGCAATTTTTATCGCCGGAATTTTAAATATTGTCGGTGCCACCTTCATCGGCGCCCACGTTACCAACACCATTCGAAAAGGCATTGTCTCGGCAGATGTCCTGGCCGATCCCCATGCAGCACTGATCGGCGCATTGTCTGCGCTTCTGGCCGCCGCAATATGGGTGTCTTTTGCCACGTGGAGATCCCTTCCGGTTTCCACGACCCATTCCATTGTGGGGGCCATGATCGGTTTCGGCATCATGGCCGGAGGGTTTTCAGTGATTCAATGGGGGAAACTCGGCGCCGTGGTGGCAAGTTGGGTTATCTCTCCGGTATTCAGTCTGGTGATCGCTTTTGTCATGTTCAAGGTCATCATCCGCATGGTGCTGTCAAAAAACGATCCCTTTCAGAAGGCACTCCGGCTGTCACCGTTTTTGATCGGATTGACCGTGTTTGTGGTGGTCCTGTCGTTTCTGTTCAAAACCCCCCTGGGGCAAAAGATGGCGCTGAGCGGTATAACCGCATTGGCTGTTGCCTTTATCCTGTCGGCTGTGGTCGGAGTTTACAGCAAGAAGCTTCTTGGGAAACTTATCCATCACGATACTCCGGAGGGAGAGGAAAGCATATTCAAGCGAATTCAAATCGGCACCTCGTGCTATGTGGCCCTTGCCCAGGGAGCAAACGACGTTGCAAACGCCATCGGTCCCCTGGCGGTGGTCTATTTTCTGGTCAAAACCGGCTCCATTGGCGACAAAGTGCCGGTGCCGATATTTCTTCTGATTTTCGGCGGCCTCGGTATCGCCTGCGGGATTGCCATGGCAGGGCATCGGGTAATGTCAACGATCGGCGAAAAAATAACGGTATTGACCAATTCCAGGGGATTCTGCGTCGACTTTTCGGCCGCCACCACGGTGCTGGTGGCCTCCAAAATGGGGCTTCCGGTTTCCACCACCCATGCGGCGGTGGGGGGTGTGCTGGGAGTCGGCCTGGCCAGAGGACTCGAAGCCGTCAATTTAGGCATCATTTTCAGGATCATTCTGTACTGGGTACTGACGGTGCCGGCAGCGGCATTGACGAGTATGGGAATTTATAAAATACTGGAAATGTTGTTTTAAGGAGGTGTTATGCGCATTCCATTTTTGTCCATGTTTATGACATCGCCCTTCGAAGGGCTGGAAGAACATGCAGGGAAAGTAAAGAGCTGTGCACAAACCTTTAAAAAGGCGATCGAATACCACCTGACGGATGAGCATGAACAATATGCGGCACTTCAAAATGAAGTGGAGCGCCTGGAGAGTGAGGCGGACAGCATCAAACGCCGGATTCGGGGGCACCTTCCGAAGGGTACCCTGATGCCGATTGATAAATTCCAGCTTTTTCGATATCTTCGAGAGCAGGATGCCGTGCTGGACGCCGTAGAGGATATTCTCGAGTGGATATCATTCCGGGAAGATCCCGGAATCCCAAAAGAGCTTGCAGAAGATTTTATGGCATTTGTCGAAGCGGTCCTGGACCCCATCGATCAGTTGAGCGAAATGGTCATAGAGGCACGGAAGTATTTCCAGACGTATAACGAAACCCAGCGGGTGAAAGTCAAGGAAATCATCACCCGGCTCAGGGAACAGGAACAAAAGGCGGATCAGCATGAGCGTCATATCAAGCGGAAGGTTATGAATATGGAGATGGATCCGGTAACGGTGATGCACATGATTCGATTGGCGGAATATATCGGTTCCATCGCCGATCATGCTGAAAACGCGGGCGACATGATGCGGGCGATGATTGCAAAATAGAAATCCCAAAAGGGTGGGGCCCACCGGGCCGGGCGGCCGGTTCCGGAAAACTCGATGATATGAGATATGCGCGTTTGAAAAAAATTATTTTGCTTTGTTTCACGATCGTGACGGTTTTTTCGTTCGGCTCAGCTGGAATTGCGAGCGCCTGGAACGATGAAACCCATCTCGCCATTGCAAGGGCCGCCGGATACGCCAAGTGGTACAATGCCGCCGGTGCCGATATGGCAAAGGTGAAGGCCGGTAATATCGAGGCCCATAACCATTACGTGAACAATCCCCTGAATACGAAGGTGACCATCGGGATGGTGTTTGCGCAGATGAAGAATTACAACAAGGTCGATCCAACGGGACACCTCTACGGCGCCATCCTGGCCTCGGTGCGCGATTACCGGGAAGCAAAAAGCAAGGGGCGGTACGGTGAATATCACCTGGGATTCTGCGCCCATTATGTGGGGGACCTCTCCCAGCCGCTTCATAACATTGTCTATGACGACTATAACCGAAAATACCACCAGCTAACCGACGGTATTATCAACGACGAGGTCCTGGAAAACCTGTCGGAAATCGAAATTTATCCCATTTCCATTAAAAGCGAGGCCGACCTGGCAAGGGAGATCGCCCGGATCGCGAATATTTCCATCGACCTTGCAAAACGTCTCGAGGCGGAAAACCGCTCCATCACCAAAACCGAAGCCTATGTGCAGATCAGTCACAGCGCCTCACTGTTCCGGGCAATTCTCGATTATGTCGATTATCAACCTTGAAGCAGGCTCAGCCTTCCTGCTTCTTTGGCTTGCCCGTGGCTGCATCTATACGGCCCAGCGACGGGCCCTGATACTGATCCAGGAGTAATGCGACAACATCATCTCCATACTGCTCGAACCAGAAATCACCCATTTCTTTCAACCGTTTGATATTCTTCTTGCTGATATCATCCATTGCATCGTCGGGTGCGTTGGGCAAGCCGGGCTGCGGTTTCATTTCGGAATTCACACGAATATAGTTCCCGGGCCGGGTGATGGTAATCGCCTGATACCCCACCACGCGTTCATCGGTGATCACATCGAGAATATGACCCTGGGTAAACCACTGCAGGGCACCCCACCTGGCGGAATCCGGACCGTTTATCTTTCGGGTCCGGTAGCCCGTGCCGACGGATAAAACACGCAGCTGGTCGAGCGGCTGTTGGTTCCATACCTTAATTGCTTCTGCAATCGCACACATGGTGGGATTATTCGCCGTAACGCCGCCGTCAACGAGCCAGTACTCTTCGTTTTGTCCGCCGATCTCCAATGCTTTTGCCGGAAAATACGTCGGCGCCGCACTGGATGCATCGGCAACTTGGAAAGAGTAAAGTTTTCGATGAACCGGATCTGTCGATTTGATAACTTCCGGCTTTCGCCTCTCGATTCCGTAGGTGACCGCGAGCACGTGCTTATCATTCGGGATATCTCCGATTTTTGCATTCCCCAGATTCGCCTTTAAAAGCTTGGTTTTCCCTTTCGCTTCATACTTGGGCGCGTTGATTCCATCGAATTCGAAAAAACCTTTATTTTCGGCAAAGATCTGTTTGGCATTCTGGTAGTTGTAGAGCTTGTTGATATCATCGATGGACAGACTCGTGGTTGCAAGACACAGGGCAATAATACTTCCGGTACTGGTGCCGGCATAGAAATCGACGCAATCGCGAAGAGAAGTATGATGTTCATTTTGCAATTCGGTTTCTATATGGGTCAGAAACTGCGTCGTTGCGGCACCACGGATACCGCCGCCGTCTAATGAAAGTATCATCTTGGACATGGTTTTCTCCTTTAATTATTGGAAGATGGCCGATAAAGACCATTGAGCAGGAATATGGGGGCTTCGTTTTAGTGAGCCGGGTAATATCGTGCGAACGAATATCACACGCATTTTGGGGCAAATTTTGAAACAAGCGTTTCGAATGGCTTTTTGAATGATAGTTATCCCAAAGAGGACTCTGTGTCAATAAAGTGATTGTTTTTATATTTTTATTACTTCCAGAGCTTTTCCCAGAGTTTCACTCCCGGCTGGGTGGCGCCTTCCAGGTTTACCTTCGGTTGCCATCCAACCTTGACGTCTTCCACGATCTGGCCCTGGGGCGTCAGATCTCTTCCCTTGAGACCGGGATAATCCGGACCGTAGCGATGGGCCCGAAAAACGGCGTTTCCGTTCATCATGCCGGCGTTTTCCAGTCGGTTCACGGCGCCGTTTCTCGTGATGGGATTAATGTACTCCCATACGACTTCTTTTTCGGGCGTCACCTCGAACAGGTGCCCATTGCCTCCGGAACAGATCAGGGTGTTGCCGTTGGGAAGCCGCTCGGCGCTTGAAATGTGATCGGAATAAAAAGAATTTACAGAGTTCGATTTATATTCCCAGACAATCTTTCCGGTTGTGGGGTTCATCTCGATAACAGAGGAATAATTGATGGGAGGACGGGCCCAGCCATTGTTGAAAATCAGGATGTTTCCGGCTCCGGGCAGTCCATCGCCGATCCAGTTGGCGTCATGAGGGCCGAAAAGAATCTGGTCTCCCGGTGTCGTGAAAGTCGGGGGCTTGCCTGCACCGTAGGCGCTGGGATTTCCCCAGCGGTAGAGAATCTCCCCGGTCTTTTGATCGATGATGTAAATCTCGCCGAATTCCCTGGAACTCACGAGGATGTGATCCGTGGCCGGATCGTAGTCCACGTCGTTGAAGTGGGTCCAATCGGGATTGTTTTGAGCATGCTCCGGAAGCACGTAGGTAATGTGGTTGACATCGAGGTGCTTTTCGCTGTTCGTTCCCCGGTGCTCCCAGGCACTCCATTTCCAGACGATTTTGCCTTTCGGATCGATTTCATATATCACGTCCGTGGATACACCCCTTTTCGTAGTCTGGTCCGCACGCCGTCCACCGGCGATGGCCTCTTCATAGGAGATCGATTCCCAGGCGTTGCAAAGGGTATTTCCGTTGGGCAACCTCACGAAATCATGATGTACGGTCCCGTCTTCGGGGCCCGGTTCCCACTCCCACACCACGTTCCCGTCCCAGTCCAATTCGATGAGACCGCTGGCCGCTCCACCGTGTGACGGTTTGCTGGTGCTTTGCCCATCTTTGTCGGCGGCACCCGGGCGTCCCGCTCCCGGTCCTCCCGATCCCGGCCCCTGGGGCATGTCGGTGCCGGTATTCCCAAGAATGTGGCCGTTTTTAAGAAGCACGAAGTGTAGACCCGGGGGCTTGGTTTTATGCTCCCAGGTATGCGCCACATTTCCCAGCATGTCGATGAGGTAGGTTTTTTTTGCGTTCATGGAGGTAAGGATCGTATACCCCTCATAGGCTTTGGAGGCGTCGTACTGAACCAGCTGGGTGGGGCCGCCCATCACCTCGTAGGCCCCTGCGGTTGAAAACGGAAAAAACGGGAGAACCAACGCGATCGCCAGTATCCATTTTATCTTCATTCATCACTCCTTGGTTGGAAGGTTGTATGAAGTGAAAAACGGTTGTTTCGAGATATTCAAAAATAATGAACACTTTTTTTGATGTCCGCCACACCCCTATCAGGTTCGTTTTGATCGAGCGGATTTGAGATATGCTTCTATATATCTGGTGAAGGGAAATGGCGCAAAAGGGGCAGGGCCTGATGGCTCTGCCCCTTTTTACTGATGCTTATCCGCTCTCCCCACTGCTTATCGGTTTTGCATCAAACCTGAGACGCTGCAAAGTAGGCGCTTCGAATGGCCTTCTGAACGGTGCCGCCCTTGCCGGTGCAGTCCCCGATAAAAAGAACCTGATCGGCGGAGGTGAAGAACTTTTCAGCTTCATCCATCCTCGGTTTGAGACCGGAGAAGATCACGATGCTGTCGGCTTTGACTGATTTTTCCTTGCCCTCGGAGTCGGTGTAGGTCACCTTTCCGCCTGAAATGCTCTTGGGCATGGCATTCAGAACACATGCATAGTTGGGATGATTCTCGAGGATAAGAATCTGGTTCATCATGTTGTGGGGGCCGATGAGTTCCAGTTCGATCAGGTTTTCTCCGGCGGCGATCTGGGTGATCTTGTGGCCGTCCTTTGCAATACCGATGGCGCATTCCGTACCGATCCTGCCGGCGCCGAGGAGTACGACGTCGCCCTTGAGTTTGTCTTTGTTTTTATAGGCCTCCATGATGTCGAAAACATTGGCGAGGTCGGCGCCTTTCATCTTGGATTTGATAATTTCGGCACCGGTGGCAACCAGGACCGTATTGTATCCGGCCTTTTTGATCATCTCGGGAGTTGCCGCAGTTTTAAGCTTTACATTGATTCCCGCCTTGTTCACCTGATGGATGAGGTAGTCTTTGAAATCCTTGTGATTCCATCGCCATTGGCTGTAGTCGGAGAATTGGAGCAGACCGCCCAGGGCCTCCCCCTTTTCATACAGGGTCACTTCGTGTCCCCTTTCGGCGGCCACGAGGGCGGCTTTCATTCCTCCCGGGCCTCCGCCGATGACGGCCACCTTTTTCGTTTCGGTGGGGGCGGGGATGTTCTTGAGTTTGTAGTCCGGTGTTGCCCATTTCGGGTTTACGGTACAGGTGTCGTACCAGGGGCCATAGACTCGGCTGATCCCATGGCAGCTGTGGCACTGGAGGCAGGTGACAATGTCGTCAGCCCGACCCTCCAGGGCCTTTTTGACGTATTCCGGATCGGCGAAAAAGGGCGTTGTCATGCCCACCATATCCGCCTGACCGTTGGCGATAAACCGATTGTTCTGTGCGACATCATGGAAGCCCGCACTTGGGCAGATCAGCATTTTAACCCCGGCCTTTTTGATGGCTTCGGCATAGTACAGACTGAACGGCTTTTCCTTATTCTGGATGAAGCTGTTGGGATGTTCACAGCGAGAATCCCTGATCCAGAGGATATCGGCCATGCCATCGATTTTTTTGGCCGCCTCCACCGCCTGTTCTATTTCATCATCGGTGGGGCGATTTTCGTTATTGACCCCCGGCACGTTCTGGCTGAACATCCAGTCGAATTCCACGCCGGTGTATTTCCATCGCAATTTGGACATTCCCCCTTTGCCGGCATCCGTGATGCCCCCTCCGACAGGCAGTTTCGTCAGCAATATCAGATTGGTTGCATTCCGGATCGCCGCAACCTGCTCGAGATTGCTTGTATTGACGTTCATAACGTCGATGCCCATTTCCTCGGCTTTTTTCGCCTGGGCGACAAGCTCTTCGGTACTGAGGGATTGTCTTCCTCCGAATATTCCATCGCTGGGCCCTCCGCTGGGCATGCCGCCACCCTGGGCGCCACCACTCGCCTGCATTCCCCCCGACGTTGCGCCGCCTTGGGGACTTTGCCCCTGCTGCGTTCCCCCGGGCATCCCGCCGCCTTGGGGACCCTGCCCCTGCTGCATTCCCCGGGGCGCGGCGCCACCCTGCTGGCCCTGCGGCATACTGCCGCCCTGGGGACCATTTCCCCCTCCGGGAGCTCCTCCGCTGTCGCCAGTCGTATGGGGAGTAGCAGAAACCAGCGCGCCCTCGCTGTGAACGTCATCGATCATTCGTCGGACATAATTTTCCACCGGGGGAATGTCCTGCCATATATGATCCGAATAATGGGATGGGCCGGGGGTCTGCGTATTGGTATTATATGTTTGCGGGTAGGTCCCGTACCCCATGGACAGGGAGACAATAGCGGCATTTTTCGCCATGTTGGAGTAGTGGTTCCGATATGCCTCGGAGGGATAATTTTCAGGCCCCTGCAGGGAGTGCGGGGGAGAGGTGGTGTGCATGATCCTGTTTTTCAGCACCACGTTTCTGATTCGGAAAGGTGACAGAAGATGGGGGTATTTGTTGGTGGCACTTTTCATGCTTTTTACCGCAGCCTTCTCAGCAGCTTCAGCCGCCGCGGCATTTGTCTGAAAGCCTGCGAGTTTTTTGCAGGTCAGTGCGCACGTGGACGCCACACCGGCCGCCATTAAAAATTGTCGTCTTCCCATAAGTGTTTTAATCCTCTTCATGCGTCTCTCCTCATTTTTAAGGTTAATAGCTGGATATGCCTTTCCTGGTATGGCAACAGGATAAAGAAAATTTATTGAGAAAACGCCTTTCGGCGGTCAAGGAAAACAGTTGTTAAGGGAAATAATATTTATAAAAAAAGGAGTGTTGTTTTTATACCAAACCGTAACGCCGAGGGTCAAGGGATAAATGACCGGAATAAATTTTTTTACCTCATCATAACAGTCGGTTGAAATGTTAATAAAAATTAATGGTTTTTTTCTAAACGTCCAACAGTTCGTAAATATATTGAGAAAGTTGTGCAATTTCTAATACACCAAGTGTATATAATTTGTCACAAATCAACGTTTTATTCATCCCCCGCCAAACCTGATTCAGAATTTTGTCGACGTAATCACCTTAATCAAAAACGAAAAATTTTTTTATTGTTTAATTTGCACAATATTTGCTGCTTCTCCCAAATATTCAATACTGGTCGGAAAATTGATGAAAATTGTTGTTGTTGAAGCGAACTTATAAAAGGAGGAGACATGAAAAAATATCAACCAATTGCTATTGTAGTACTTTTCATCATGGCGTTTTCTCTGTCTTTCACCACAGCGGAAGCTAAAACCCCCCAAAAAAATAATAATCCTATTAAAGCGCTGACATCTTCCGGTGAAATTGCCGGTACGGTCCAGTGTGGTGAAGAAGGGGTTGAGGGCGCACTTGTTTATATCCCTGGGTTGTCTTTCATGGCAAAGACAGGTGATGATGGAAAATTTTTGCTGTCGTATGTTCCTGCAGGCGATTACGACCTGATGATTGAGGCTGGAGATCAGTATTCCGAAGAAATTCAGGATGTGAACGTTGCCCCAAAAGAGGTTACCGATCTTGGTGTCATAAGTATAAGTGTCTGTTCCGATACCAGCGGAGAGTCGTTGGATGAAGGAACGAATAACTCCAGTGCTTCAGCGAATCCTTATGGCAACACTCCATATTGACGGATTTGATTCAGACTGTTCGGCAGGCCCCATGTGATGGTAATGGCTTAGACAAGGCCGTACGCAGAATAATGCGTACGGCCTTGTTTAATCTTCCAGATTTTCCCCTATCCTTGCCAGAAAGGCTTCGCGGCGGGCCTTTTCCCACTGAACGCAAAAAGCGGGTTTTCTGCCGGCCGTTCGTTTCATACAAAAGGAACAGTTGGGGTTGCACTCGACAATCGGTTCCCTGACCTCGCCTTTGGCCTTTTTAGGCCACAACGGATCAGCCAGAAGAACACGCGCGAGGCCGATCAGATCCGCGCTGCCATCCCGAAGGATCTTTTCAGCGGTTTCGGGAG
>JBECKW010000312.1:0-3399 GCA_040235505.1 Desulfobacterales bacterium | reverse complement strand
TTGTAGAACAAAAATAAAGGCCCTATTAAAATTTTCCGTTACCGGTTCTTATTTTTCTTGTATTTTTTAAAAAAAACCGTTACGTGCGTTCATCTGGATAAATTATGGCTATAAGTGCTATGGCTAGTAGCTTTTTTCTACCCATCAACTCACATAAATAGGAGAAATCACATGACTAAGGCGGAACTTATTGAAAAAATGGCCTCCGATGCAGGGATTACCAAAGTAGCTGCCAGCGCTGCGATGGATTCTTTTATCGCCGGCGTAACTGCTGGGCTCAAAAAGAAAGACGGGAAGGTAACCCTGGTTGGATTCGGAACCTTCGAGAAAGTGAAACGGAAAGCCCGCAAGGGCCGCAACCCCCAAACCGGCGAAGCGATCAAAATCAAAGCCAGCACGTCCGTTAAATTCAAACCCGGAAAGAAGCTGAAGGAAGCTGTCTGATCAACTTGTAGCCTTTCGTAATTTATTGCGCCCCCGGGAGTTTCCTCCCGGGGGCGCAAGTTTTCTTCAGGTTCTCATTATCGCCAGGCAATCACGGGTGCATTTCGGGGTGGAATCCGCCGGTAGGTGAATTTCGAATAGCCGACCATCAGGGCACCAAAGCATTGATGGCCCTCCGGCAGTTCCAATGCATCATGCATGGCCCGAAACGTGTTCGCGGCCCTGTAGAGATACCCGGCCCAGCAGGCGCCAAGGCCGAGACAGACGGCCGCAAGCTCTACGTGGGTAAGGGCAATGGCATAATCGAGGGGAGCAGCCAGGTGGTCGAGCTCCGGAACGGAACCCGCCGGCAGGACGGGTTCATACTTTTCACCATAGGCAACGATCAGCGCCGGGGCGTCCCGAAGAATCCCGTCAACTCCCTCCTCCCATCGCTTCACCCGACGCTCGAGGTGCATCTCCGCCGCCCGCTCCGGCATAACATCCATCACCCATCGCATCCAGTCCGCCGTAATTCCGGCAAGTCGGCGCAGTTTTTCACTTCCGCTGAAAACAAGCCATCGGACCTTCTGGGCGTTGTGCGCACTGGGGGCCCATGCGGCCATTTCGATCAATTTCTGAAGAAGTTCCGGGGCCACCGGTTTCTTTTTGTAGACCCGAATGGAACGACGACTTTGCAAAAAGTGCTCGACCTGCTCCAGCGCCGGTTGAAGCCCCGGCTGCAGCGGGAGATACGCTTCCCGGTCCAGATCCCGGTGGCGAAAGCTTCCGGTGGGACAGACCGCCACACAGTGGCCGCAGCGGATGCAAACTTCCTCGGCATCGGCAAACGGCACGGGGAAACCGTCTTTTGAAAAATCAATCACATTGACAGAGCAGACTTCTTTGCAGAGTCCGTCCCGGTTACAGGTATCTTCGTTAATCTGGAAAATGTTTTCCATTCTGCGCCTTTCTCTCTATTTTACTCCAGCAAGGTTAATATCTTCCTGGAGGTATACTCCCCCACATCCGCAAGTCCGTCCATGGGCAAAAACCGGTTCGCGTTGTTGGAAAAGAGACATGTCACCGATGCAGGGAAGTCCTCATCGGCCTCGTAAAAAACATAGCGAAGGGCGATCTTCGGAAGTGGACGAACGATAAAAGAAAAATCTCCCGCCGGATATGGATCGTCACTTCCATTGAGCGCCCCGGTGATAACGGGAATCGCCTCCTGAATCCTGTCGACATGGGGCACCAGAAGTTGGTTTGTATGGGTGTCAAATGCCCCCACGTAGGGCGCACTGTCCGGAAACTCTTTGAACGCTTTAAAGGGAAGCAAAACACATTCGTCAGGACATGCATGAAGCGCATAAAGAGATATCAGGATCCCAAGAACCGATATCGGGCGCTGCCGGCCCAGCGTTATTCCTTCCGGGGAAACCGTGCACGTTTCACCGAAAGCTTCGAAAACAAACCGGTCTCCCGACCTGTTCCCGGGAAGATTCGCAGCCAGATCTTCCGGCAGGCGACTGTAAAGACGATTAAGATTATCCAGAACGATTTTTTCGTAGTTGTCCATCAGGTGCTCCTTAGTCCCCGACACCGGGGAAGCTCATAGCTCATAGCTCATTGGAACTACATAATAGCAGATGATAAGAAGTTGAGAAGATGAGAAGTTAAGAAAGCGATGAGGCATAAAAATATGAAAGCCCGATGCACAATCTCCTGAATTTTTTGACTTCTTAACCTGTTAACTTCTGCTCCTCTCAACTTCTGACTTTAACAGGGCCTCCACGGTTAATTCAACTCCGTCCTGCCGCTGGATTTCGTCTCGAACCGCCAGGGCTTTTTGCTTCATTTGCGGATTGTCGAGACACTCGCGAATGGCCCGTGCAAGCTTTCGGACCGTGAGTCTCTTGCACTGAATGGGCTTGGGACCGAGCCCGGCCCGGAAAATACGCTCCCCCCAGAAAAACTGATCCAGAATATGCGGCACGATGATCTGGGCCGCGCCACTGGCGGCTGCGGTGGCCGTGGTGCCGGCGCCCCCGTGGTGAATAACCGCCGCCATCCGGGGAAAAAGCGCCTGGTGGGGATACTGACGGATGAAAAGCACTTCTTTCTCAGAAGTACTTTCAGCGTCTGAATCCCAGGGTCTGCCGATCACCACCCGCTGTCCTGTCAAACGCGCCGCCTCTATCACCAGAGGGGTCAGTGCCGTCTGGTCCGCCCGGGGCATGCTCCCGAAACCGGCAAAGATCGGCGGCGGGCCGTCACCCAAAAAGCGCTCAAGAGACAGCAGCTTTCCGGCCGGTTGGCGAAGATGCATGTAGCCTGTCTGCACAGCATCTACAGACGCATCCGGCGGGATATCCGCCAGCACCCGATCACAGGCAACGATCGTTTTCCTTCCGAGATAATTGGCATGGGCACTTTTTATCGACCTTAAACCAAGCTCCCTGCGATACTGATTGATCAGCCGGGTGATATTCAGCCGATCCATCATCTCCGCAAGCCGCCACCCGGCCCGGTTGATTCCGAGGGGCAGACGCTGAGTTTTATAAACTGGGCACGGATGGTATGCCGAGGGGAGAAGCTGTGGCGTAAAAGCAATAAACCGGTATGGAATACCGGCAGCCTCGGCGACACTCGACAGGCCGAAGCTCAGGGAAGCCCCCACCACAAGATCCATCCCCGTAATGATTCCGGGCAGAACATCGAACTGCGTCCGGATCTCCTGGCGTAAAAACCGATAAAATCTGGGCACCCCCAAGGAGCTCCGGATTGACAGGCCGCCGTCGATAAAAGATGTGACATCCCGGCCCAGGGATGCATAAGAGCATCCCAGCTCCTTCGCCCACAGCGCCCTTTCCGGCGGTCCTGCCAGAAGCACATCGTGCCCCTGAGCCTTGAGCGCCAGAGAAAGGGCCAGGATAGGCTGCACATCCCCCCTGGAGCCTATGGTAACCAGGATGA
>JBECKW010000037.1:0-6942 GCA_040235505.1 Desulfobacterales bacterium | reverse complement strand
GCGGGGGTTTCCACCGCCACGGTATCCCGAACCATCAACGGAAGCGACAAGGTCAGCCCTAAAACTGCAGAAAAAGTGTGGCGGGTTGTCGAATCCATGGGGTACCACCCCAGCAGCCATGCCCAGGCCCTTGCCTCAGGGAAGAGTCACCTTTTCGGCTTGATCATTTCGGATATCACCAATCCCTTTTTCCCTGAAATCGTGAGGAGCTTTGAAGAAATATCCCTTCAAAACGGCTTTGAGGTTATCGTGGCCAATACGGGCTACGATTCTTCCCGCATGGCGCACAGCGTTCGTCGTATGATTCAGCGAAAAACCGAGGGGGTTGCCGTATTGACGACTGAAATGGAGCCGGCCCTTGTGAGTCAACTCGAGACGCAGAAAATTCCCGTTGTTTTTTTAGACACGGGCCGCACGGGACTCCGTGCCAGCAATATCAGGGTCGACTGGGGAAAGGGGATTGCGGAGGCCATGAAACATATCGTCGGCCTTGGGCACAGGCGGGTCGGATTTATCGGCGGTCCGCTGAAGTATGCATCTGCAATATCCCGCCAAAAGGCTTTTTTGAAATGCCTCCGGCAATACAGTCTGCCACTGGATGAAGACCTTATTCAAAGAGGGAATTTTAAAATTGACGGGGGCAAGGCCGCCATGGAACGTCTGCTGACGTTGAAAGACCGGCCCACCGCCGTTCTGGCTGCAAATGATTTGAGCGCCATCGGTGCCTTGAATGCAGCCGTCAGCATGGGGGTCAGGGTGCCGGATGAAATTTCAATAATCGGGTTCGACGATATCGATTTCTGCCAGCTCACCCAGCCGCCGCTCACCACGATTCTGCTCTCAAGGCATGACATTGCCAGGAAGGCCTTCGATGCACTTGCATCGATCATTCACGGAAAGTCCAAACGCGGGCGCCAGTATAAAGTGGAAACACGCCTCATTGTTCGCGGCACAACCGGAGAATGTCCAGGGCCGAATTGACGTTTGCGGCAATCTGATTCCTGACGGATTCAGGCTCCCATATTGATTTATTCTGTAAGCGCTTACACACCGGCTTCAAAGTGAAGCCGGTATGAATAGAATTTTTGCAAGGAGCACGATGATGAACATAACCTCCGACAGAAGACAGAACCTCGACCGGCAGTGGCTTTTCAGTTTCGGCGCAAGTCACGGACTTCCCTTTGTTCCCAAACCCCAGGGCGTTACCGTTAATCTTCCCCACGATTTCAGCATCAGCCAGGAACGGGATCCGAAGGTGCCCGGCGGTGAAAGTGTCGGATTTTTCCCTGGGGGGGTGGCCACCTATGAAAAGACAGTGTTTGTCCCCGAAACGCTGAGGGGAAAAAGACTTCTGCTGGAGTTCGAGGGCGTCTACATGAACGCGGCCGTTTTTTGCAATGACAATCTTATTGTACGGCAGCCTTACGGCTACACGACCTTTCACTGCGATGTGACGCCCTACGTGAACTTCGGGGGGGAGAACATCATCCGTGTCGTCGTGAACAACGCCGCCCAGTCCAACTCCCGCTGGTACAGCGGCTCGGGTATTTACCGGCATGTCTGGCTGCACGTTCTGGAAGACGTTCATATCGCTCCCTGGGGCGTGTTTGCCGCAACGCCCGAGGTTTCATCTGAATCGAGCACGGTATCCGTCAGGACCACCGTGGAAAACGGAGGTGGGAACAGGGCGGAAGTAAAGATCCGCTCCACGCTTCTGGATGCATCCGGGAAAGCGGTGGCGGAAGAAACCACGAAAGTCGATGCTTCCCCGGGGGGCGGCGCCGAGGTGGCCCAGACGCTGACGGTGAATTCCCCCGACCTCTGGAGCGTGGAAAAGCCGTATCTCTATACTCTGAAAAGCGAGATCGTCAGAAACGGGCAAGTCGTTGACCATGAAACGACCCGAATCGGGATTCGTTCCATCTCCTTCGATGCGAAAAACGGCTTCCGGCTGAACGGGGTTTCCCTGAACCTGAAAGGGGGGTGTGTCCATGCCGACAACGGACTTCTGGGGGCTGCCTGCTATGACCGGGCGGAAGAGCGGAAGATCGAGATTCTCAAGGCAAACGGGTTCAATGCCGTCCGGTGTGTCCACAATCCGCCGTCTCCGGCCTTTCTGGATGCCTGCGACCGGCTGGGAATGCTGGTGATCGACGAGGCCTTCGACTGCTGGCGGGAAGGAAAGAGCGACCAGGACTACAGCCTCTATTTCGATGAGTGGTGGAAGCGGGACTTGGGGGCGATGGTCCGCCGGGACCGGAATCACCCATCCATCATCATGTGGTCCATCGGCAACGAGATTCGGGAGATTACCGGGAAGTCCGATGGCTACGATTGGTCGCGCAAACTATCGGAATTCGTTCGCGGTTTGGATGATACGCGGGCCGTCACCACGGCCCTCCAGGAATTCTACCTCGTGAAAGAATTCAAAGGTTTCGGTTTCGACTTCGCCCTTGACGAGGAGATCTGGAACGAACACACGTCAAAGTTTACGGAGGCCACAGACGTCGTTGGCGTCAATTATGCACGGTTTCACTTTGATATGGACGGGAAGAATTTTCCGGAACGAATTCTTGTCAGTTCCGAGAGCTTCCCGCAGCTTGCCTATGACTACTGGGCGGATGTGGAGAGGCTGCCCTATGTGATCGGTGACTTTGTCTGGACCGCCTGGGACTATCTGGGAGAGGTCGGCCTGGGGCGGGTTATCTACGGCCCCCAGACGGGATTTCTGGGAGAATATCCATGGCTCCATTCATATTGCGGCGATATCGATATCTGCGGATTCAAAAGGCCCCAGTCCTACTACCGGGACTGCGTCTGGGGAAACGCCGGTGCACCATACATTGCCGTATACAATCCCGAACACCACGGCGAGACGCCCACCATCACCCTATGGGGGTGGCCGGACGTAACCGCTTCTTGGACATGGCCCGGCCATGTGGGAAAACTGACCGCGGTGGACGTATACAGCATGGACGACGAGGTGGAACTGATTCTAAACGGCAGGTCCCTGGGCCGAAAACACGCGGGCAAGGCGAACCGGTACGTCGCATCGTTCGAAGTCGTCTACGAGGCCGGAGAACTGACGGCGGTGGGATATATGGGCGGCGTGGAGCGCTCACGATCCCTCCTGAAAACCTCTGGTGCCCCGGCGTTCATTCGACTGACACCGGACCGGGATGTCATCGACGCCGAGTACGGCGACCTGTCCTATGTCACCATCGAGATGCTGGACGCGGCGGGGAACCTGGTTCCCCATGCCGACCACAATATCTGTTTCAACGTTGGGGGACCGGGAACCTTGCTTGCCGTGTGCAGCAGCGATCCGAAGACGGAGGAGATGTATACAGGGGACCGGCGCAGGCTGTATAAGGGTCGGGCATTGGTAGTCATCAGGTCCGAAGGCGTTGAAGGCGACATTGAGCTGACTGCGGAAGCCGATGGGATTCCCGCTTCCAAATTAGTAATTAAAGCAAAATAGCATATCGCCACGAAGAGCAGGAAGTTCAGGGAAAATACCATTTTATGAATGGTCGCTTTTGGTCGCTGGATATTTAATAAGAGCCCATATTGACAGGTTCATTTCCTTGATCAACGACTCATACGAAGCGGCCGCAGTTGCAGGTGCAGGCCCTTGTCCGCAGAATTCGCCAAGATCCCACCGCAGTCCTGTAATACCCAGTCGGCGCCGGCATTTTTGAGGGAACTTTCGCCTACGGTTGTCGTGACGGCGATGACCCTCATCCCTGCGTTCTTTCCGGCACGGATGCCAGCCGGAACATCTTCCACAACGATACAGTCACGGGTTGCAATTCCGAGTTTCAATGCACCCTTCAGGTAGGGTTCCGGATGCGGTTTGCCGTGAGTAATGTCGCTGGCCGTGACAAACACCTGGGGGATGGGCAGGTTTCCTGTGCGGATTCTTACTTCAGCAAGGGCTCTTGTGCAGGAAGTTACAATCGCCCAGCGGTCACGAGGCAGACTTCGAAGCAATTCCAGAACCCCCGGCAGCGGGACGACGCCCTCGGTATCCGCAATCTCCATCTGTTCAATCTCACGGTTCTTGGCTTCATGATCCGCATCCGGAAAGTACTCACGAATCGTGGTGATACTTGGGCGGCCATGTGCCCGGGTAACCACTTCTTCCGGGTCGAAACCATACCGGCGCGCCCAGCGTGTCCATACCCGGGCAACTGCAGGTGTCGAATCGATGAGCACACCGTCCATGTCAAACAGGAGCGCGCCGCAATGGGCGGATTCAAAGTGCTTTTCCATGGCGTTAAACTCTATACCTTTCGTGTGAGTTTTTTAATCAATTGCTTTTCCATTTGTTTATCAGAAATTCCGCAATAATCATATCACTCCGGAGCATTTTTTAATTCGAGGCCCTGCTCCGTCGGGAAGTATTTTCCCGTCATGGCTTTTTAGCCTGGGCGGCCACGCCGGCTTTTCGCCGGCCTTGTATATTCTTTTTATCGCCTTCATGATCCCGGGGTTTTTAACATCGACGGCATCGATTCGGGCGCATTTTTTCGATCCGGGCCATGTCCCAGGTGCAGGACAGTGCCAGAGGGATCGGAAAGACGGTCTCGTGCCCATGAATCACGTCCATGCCGGTTATCTGGGGGATTTTGTGTAGGGCTTCAGTTATCGCAATCTTCAGCAGACCGCGTGCAATCCCGAGAGATGGGCTGTTCAGGATTTCTCCGACCAACCCGGCCCTGGTTTTTTTCCACCGCCCCGCCGACGGTGGGAGCCGTGGCGGTAAAGGTTACCGCGCTGGAGAGGGTTGGCTGACCGATTTATTTCTTCGACGCTCATTTCGGCCAATACAGTCCACCGTACGGTGGGATAAGGTTTATTCTGCTGTTTCTTCTTCTGTGACCCTGGCAATTACGCGCTGATACCGGGTTATCGGGGGCGCGCCGTCATCTTTCCCTTCCACGATGATGTGGATTGTATCTCCCGGAATGATCTTTGAGCCGGCCCTGGCATCTTCAGGGATTGTAAACGTGAACTTCCCGTTTCCCAGATCTGAAATCTTCACCGGACCGGCATAGGTGTCCGCGTCATCGTATTGCCAGACGGAAATCGCCACATGATCGCCGTCCGGGTCGGTTGCAGACGCCGTAAATGTCACGGTGCTGCCGGGAGTGCCCGAAAAATCGATGCCTTCTGCAATCGAGAGGACAGGTGCATGGTTGGCATTCTCCCCGGACGCAACGCACCAGGACATGCGTGCCGCAAAGTCATTCTGAATCGCTTCAAACCAGCGGTACAAGGGTTTGTGAATATTGCCATCGTCCCGGGTATCGTTATAGAGGTTGCACAGGAAGCCGTTCGGGTTGCCGAGGATATCTTTTTTTACAACCCCGAAGCGTCCTCCCCATCCGCCGTAGGAAGGATCCTCCGACTGGCGCAGGCCGACATCCAGAATGTACAGATAGTTTATCGAATCTCCCTCTGATAAAAAATTTCCGGGGGCCCAGCCTGTGAACAGACCTAGGGTGAAATACGAAGCGGCCTCTTCACTGGTTGTGAGTTTTTGGTAGAAATCCGCCAGGGGGCCCTTTCCGTAGATGTTTTCTTCCATCCACCCGCGGGTGAAGGTTCTGGTATATTCACCGGGTGCGCAATCATTCCAGCCATAGGCAAATGCCCCGAACTGATTGTAGGACGCAATGACCCTGACGCCCGGCCAATGGGGCAGGATATAGCCGTTCAAGGTGTCGTCCTGGTCCAGATCCAGAAATATGGTGATTTTGCTGCAGACTTTTTCATAAATATATTTCCACCCGTTCGTATCCCTGTATTCGTCTTCGATGGAACGCAGGGCGGCGGCGATGGTGTTCGTGCCGCCCCAGACCTGCAGGAAGAGCGATCCCTCCCGATCATCCAGGATGCAGGATTTGATGAGCTCCGAGCCCTCGGTATCCGCTTTCATCTCACCGGGCGCAGAGATGTTGCCGTTTACGTTGATGCGGGTGAGGTATTCGGGGGGCGGATACCCCGGCGCATGCGTACTAAGGTTCTTGTAAACCTTTGCATAGGCATCGATAACCGTCTGATTGTAGGCCTTGTCCTTGAACGTTTCCCCCTCCTTTGTCGTATAATGAAACATGGATGAGGAGGCGACGATGCCTTCCAGTTCGAACTCGTTTGCGTAGAGCAGATAGCGGATCAGGGAACAGTTGTCATCGATTTCGCCGTCCGTCGTAATGATGGTGCGAACCTTTCCGGTATCCGTCGGGGTGATGGCCGTGGTTGGGAGGGGGGCCTTGACAGCGGCTGCGGCGCCCGCGTCCGTTTTGCCGGTGCCGGATTGCGTTGTTGCGCAACCGGACACCAGGATTATAACCATGGAGAAGACCAGAGCGGCGGCCGAAATTTTTGCCCGGTATCTTTTCATGAAATCACCTTACGCCTGAAATTTAAATGGCAAAATAGCGATGCTTTTAATGGATTTATCAGACAGGATAATATTGAACATTCGCGGCGTCTTCCCATTTTTAAACCCGTGAGTCGGGTAAATTATGACATTTGCCGGGGGTGCCGGTGTTTACGTTATCTTACCACCAATCTGTTCGGCGTCTGCAATTTTTTCGTATGCCCAGGGAGACGAGTCGTTTGCAGAAATTCAAAAAGTGGATTCGAAGTTTCTGAGCTCCGAGACCGTCGGTGGGTTCACGGGCCTATACGTCGGCTTCTATACGACAGGAAATGGCAAGTCCTGCGAGTCAGACGCCGATTGCGGCTGGTTCGAGTTGGTTGGTGACAGTAAATAGATATCTACGATTTTTTTGTAAAATTTTCATTCCTTGTATCTACTTGCTATATGACATATTGGAGAGGTATAGCTCAGGACAGTGTCCCATCGCCTGAGGAATACAATAATCGTATCGCAAATATAGGATGAACGATAAACTTACCAGAAGATAGGGC
>JBECKW010000026.1:0-21178 GCA_040235505.1 Desulfobacterales bacterium | reverse complement strand
GCATCGATCCCCGCCTGCACCGCCGACAGGGGAAGCGTCAGCGCTTCGGCGATGGCCGCGGCGCACAGTATGTTTTCCAGGTTATGCTCTCCCACCAGCCGCGAGCGAAACGTCAGTGCCCCCCTGGCGGTAACCACCGATCCCCGGATGCCCGACAGATCGATCGATATACCTATGGCGTGCACATCATTTGCATTGTCCCTGCCGTAGGTAATCACCGTTTGGGCCGGGTCGCAGGCGGCGAGCGCTTCCCGAAGCTCGCGGCCCCGGTCATTGTCCATATTCACCACCGCCACCGCTTGGGCCGCTTTGGGCCCACCAGACAGATGGCCGATAAAAAAACGCCGTTTGCAATCCCAGTAAGCCTCCATGGTCTCGTGATAATCCAAGTGGTCCTGGGTCAGGTTGGTAAATGCGCCCACGTCAAACCGGCAGGCGCTCACCCGCCCGAGGTCGATACCGTGGGAGGAGACCTCCATAACCACATGGGAGACGCCCTCGTCCCGCATCCCGGCAAGAATCCGCTGAAGGTCCAAAGACTCCGGCGTGGTCACCGAACTGTCGAAAACCCGGCCTGCATACCGGCAGTTATTGGTACCGATGACCCCCGCCGAAAGCCCCGCTGCCGTAAGCATGCCCTCCACCAGATAGGTCACCGTGGTCTTTCCGTTGGTACCGGTCACCCCCACCAATGTCAGATGCTTAGAGGGGTCACCGAAAAATGCCGCTGCCAGCTGTGCCAGTGCTTTCCGGCTGTCGGGTACCCGTATGATTCTCCCGTCGTCCGAAGTCCGCCGCTGAGCCACCACGGCAGCGGCTCCCCGGGAAAGGGCCTCTTCGATATAATCATGCCCATCGGCGGCCTGGCCACGAATGGCCACAAAAAGGCCGCCCGGGATTACTTCCTGGGCACGGTAGTGAAGGGAGCAGATATCGGGGTCATCCCCGACATCCGCCGTTGCGCGACCTTCCACATCGATATGTTTCAGCAGTTCGGAAAGTCTCATCCCTGCACGCCATGTCCCCTGGAAACAGTCAAGTGGTTGATGTCATGGTCGGGCGAATATACCGGGACGCCCGTCGGCTGAACGCCGAGATACTGCAGAATCCCTTCGGCGATTTCCCGGAACGCGGGTCCGGCCACTGTACCGCCGTAATGATCTTTTTGCGGCTCGGTCACGATCACCACGATGGTGGCCCGTGGGTTTTCAGCGGGCACGAACCCAGCGAAGGACGACACGTACAGGCCCCTTGCATAGCCCCCTTTGTCGTCGGCCTCCTGGGCCGTTCCTGTTTTCCCCGCCACCGAATAGCCTTCAATCGCAGCATTTTCACCGGTGCCGCCTTCGGTGGTTACGGTCTCCATGATTTTTGTCACCGTCCTGGCGGTCTCAGCCGAAACAGCCCGGCGCACCACGTGGGGTCCGAAATGTACAATTTCATTCCCGGCGGCATCCGTCACCGACTGGACCACATACGGCTGCATGAGAACACCGTGGTTTGCAATGGCATTGACCGCCGCGGCCAGTTGAATGGCCGACACGGACAGCCCCTGCCCGAATGCGATGGTGGATGCATCCACTCCCTGCCATTGCCGGTAAGGAGCCAGGCACCCGTTGGTCTCCCCGGGGCAGTCGATACCGGTCTTCTCCCCGAATCCGAAATCCAGAAGCGTTGTATACAGCACCTCCGGTCCGATTTTTTCAAGCACTTTGGCGGCGCCGATGTTGCTCGAATACTTGACGATCTGCTGAAGCGACAACCATCCGTTCTCGTGGGTATCGTGAATCGTGTGACCTCCGACACGGTACGAACCGTTTTCGCAGAAAAAAATGCTGTTGGAGGTGATGCCTCCTTTCTCGAGAGCGGCGGCGGCCGTAAAAATCTTCATGGTGGAACCGGGTTCGAAAGGATCCGTGATGGCCCGATTGCGCCATTTCCACTGTTCAAACTCACCGTAGACGTTGGGATTGAAAAACGGATAATGCGCCATGCCCAGAACCGCCCCGGTTTCGGGATCTAACACCACTGCCATGCCGGATTTGGCGGCAAAGGTGTCCACGGCTTTCTTGATGGCCTGCTCTGCGAGAAACTGGACGGTGCGATCGATGGTGAGCACCAGGTCATGTCCGTCGGTTCCGCCGGTCGTTTCCTCTTCTGAGGCAAATCCCCGGCCGAGAGCATCTTTCAGGATCGTCCGGCTTTCGGGGTTGCCGCGGAGTTCCTCATTGTAGCGATATTCGATGCCTTCGAGCCCATTGCCGTCGATACCCGTAAAACCAAGTACCTGTGCGGCAAGAGTCCGATTGGGATAAAATCGCTGATGCTCAGCCAGGAAATCGATACCGCTGATTTGGAGCGCCGAAACGGCCGCACTTTCCTTCGGGCTGACCAACCGCTGGACCCATACGAAGGATCTTTTAAGTGAAAGCTTTTTGATCAATGCTTTCCGATCGATCTGAAGCGCTTTGGCCAGCACCGTGGACGTCCGGCCGACATCCGAAAGCCGGGCGGGATTGGCGGCAATGGAGGTGGCATCGATGCTGACCGCCATTTCCCGATGGTTTCGGTCGTAGATAACGCCCCGTTTTCCTTCTGCCTGGATGGACGCCTCATACTGGTCCGATGCCTTTTTGGAAAGCAGGTCTCCCTGGAAAACCTGGAGGTAGATCACCTTGGTGCCGATGGCCACCAGCCAGAGGCTGAAGAAAACGCCGAGAATAGTTGCCCGAAGGCTGATCGGATTTCTTTTGGTCCGCTTCATTCGACGACCACCATCTGCCGGGAAGTCGGCCTCTTCAACCCCATTGATGATTCGGCAATACCTGCCAGACGCTCGGGAGACTTCAGACGTGCCAGTTCCAGCTGCAATTCCTTCTGCAACTTCACCTGTCGGGCCCGTTCGGCGGAGGCGCTGGAAATTTCATACCCTACCCGGGTATACTGAACCCGGCACCAGGTATAGAAGAGCAGTTCGCCGATAAAAATGCCCATCAAAAGCAGTCCCAGGGCGACCCCGCCGGGTGAACGCAGTTTTTTCCCTGGTTTTTTCTCTACTTTCCCGACCATTCCGACTGCTCCCATGGGCGCTCCAGGTTTGTTTTCCGCGCTCGTCGGAGGCCCTATATCTTTTCCACAGCCCTCAACCGCGTGCTTCTTGCCATTGGATTGGCGGCGACCTCCTCGTCTCCGGGCCGAAGTGCTTTGGACGTCACTTTCCGGACAAGGGGCTTTCCGCCGCAGACGCAAACGGGGAGCCCCGGCGGACAGGAGCACCCTTTTTGCCATTTCTGCATATGCTGCTTCACCATGCGATCCTCCAGAGAATGAAACGAGAGGATACAAAGTCTTCCCCCGGGATTCAGGTGCTGCAAAATGTTTTCGAGAAAGTCAGCCAAAACTTCGAGTTCACGGTTCACGGCGATTCTCAGCGCCATAAACACCCGGGTGGCGGGGTGAATCCGCTGCCGGGCCGCCATCTTTGCGGGTACCGCCCCGACGATCAGATCTGCCAGCGCCTTGCTGGAACGAATCTCCCGACGGTTTCGCTCGATGACGATACGCCCGGCAATCCGGCGGGCCCATCTCTCTTCCCCGTATTCTTTGAATATCCGTTCGAGCTGCTCGGCCGGCAGCGTGTTGACGAGGTCCGCTGCGGTTCGAGACAGCCGGGTATCCATCCGCATATCGAGCGGTTCATCTTCGCTGAAGCTGAACCCCCGGCCGCTCCGCCGCAAGTGGTACAGTGAAATGCCAAGATCGAGCAAAACGCCGTCTACGGCCGTAATGCCCAGCGATAGAAGAATGGTCGGTAAATTTTCAAAGTTATCCCGAAAAAGGTGAACGTTCTCACCAAAAGGTTTCAACACCGAAGCCGCATGGGCAATGGCCGCCTCATCCTGATCGATCCCGATAAAACGACCGCCCGGGAAGATAAGCCTGCAGATTCGTTGGGCATGGCCGGAACCTCCAAGCGTTCCGTCCACACAGGTTTTTCCCGGTCCCAGGTTCAAGCAATCCACCGCCTCCTCCGGCATGGCGGTCGGATGCTCGTACTGCATGGCCGTTACAGCCCCAGCTTGGCGATCTGGTTTCTCAGCTCTTCCTGCTTCATTTCATCTTCCAGCGTCGCATTCTCCTTGTCCCATCTTGTGCGGGCCCATATTTCAAAATGGTCCAGGACCCCCACCAGTACGATCTCCCTGTCAAGTTCCGCATACTGCCGAAGCGTCGGCGGAATCAGTACCCGTCCCTGTTTGTCACAGGGGCATTCACAGGCTCCGCCGATAAACCAACGCCGGAACCGTCGCATGCTTTCACTTTTTTCCGCCATATCGAGTATTCTCTTTTCAATCTTCCGCCACTCCTCCCGGGCATATGCCTTTAAGCATCCGTCCAGGGAAGTCACGGTAATGCCGTCGACTTCAGAAGCACGGAGGATATCCCGGAATCTTGCCGGGACAGCAAATCGTCCTTTTTCGTCGACGGTATGAAATGAGCTTCCTCGAAACATTTAAATCCAATTCCCTCCACTTTATTCCACTTTATCACACTAAAAGTACATTTTTAGCATTGTGTCAAGAAAAAAATAGAAATAAAGCAAAAAAAGATGGGCAGAAATTATTGTTATTAGAGAATGTTAATGGCACGATGCCCCAAAAGTTGCCAAAGTGGAAGATTGTGGAACACTATTATTCGAAAATCTTTAAAAAGACAATCCCGAACCCAAGGATCGCATCTTGACAAAAAGGGGATGCTAATGATAAAATTTGTTTAAATATTTCAATAGGTAGCATTCTTTTAAATTTTGCCCGTTTGCTGCGGAATAACAGAGAGTTGAATGTGAGATGCATAACCGGGTTACAAAAAACGCCATCGAGGATACAACACCGCTCAAGATCGGCACAATGCTGGTCAAAGAGGGATTTATTCGAAAAGCCGACCTGGCGCAGGCCATAGACATTCAGCAACAGGAGGCCAGACACGCCGAACTCCCGCTGGGAAAACTGCTCGTCAAACAGAAGCTGATCGACCGCCGCGAGCTCCAGACTCTTCTCGAACACCCTGAACTGGTGAGAGAAATTGAAACGTATGCGCTGGAAAGCGGGCGGATCGACGCCCGTCAGCTGGCCCGGTGCATCCAGGAAAAACCGGCCGGCCAGCCGTTGCCGGAAGCCCTCGTGGCCGCAGGCTACTTGAACGATGAAGATCTCAAGGTTTTCTTCGAACATCAACTTGACAGCTTGAAAATCTGCGAACTGGCCGTCCAGACCGGCCTGGTGTCGGAAACCGACATCAACGAAGTTCTCCAGCTGAAAAAGCCGCCCCGGGCCATCGGGGAAATTCTCTGCGAGCTCAACCTGATCACACCGCTGGATCTCAACGCGGTGCTGACGAAATACCGGAAGCATTTACGACTGGGAGAAATTCTTCTGAAGCACGGGCTCATCGACAAGCCCACCTTTGACTGGGTGTTGCAGCTTCATGAACGCCGGGGGGAACCCCTGGGAAGTATTTTGCGCCGGGAAGCCCTTCTGTCCGAGGAACAGCTTTTTAGCGCCTTTTCCCTGCAGTACAACATTCCCTTCGAAAAACCGGATGATTTCAAATATAGCGCCGACCAGCGGGAAGCCCTGACCCAAATCGTGGGAAAAGCGTTCTCGGACCAGTTCCATGTTCTCCCTCTGCGCCTGGAGGAAAGCACCCTGACGGTGGCCGTTTCTGACCCTGCAGATCTGAAAATCGTCAACTCTCTTCGCTCAAAGCGTGTGGACCTGAGGACCCACTGCGTTTTGGTGACCCCATCCGCCCTGAAGCGCCTGTATTGCGATCTATACGGCGTCACCCCCAAGACTTTAATCCCCGAGAAAGTTGTCCCCCCCACCCCTCAGGCTGAAACACCCCGGGAGATGATGCCACCCGAGTTGTCCCCACCAGCCCCGATCGAACCCGATATCCGGCATCCGCGTGACGACGAAGCGCTCAAGGAAGTTGATATCCAGTTTCCGCAGACCAACGAAGCACCCGAGGAAGCCGATGTCCCGGGGCCGCAGGCCGACGAAACGCCCAAGGAAACCGATATCCCGGCGTCGCAGTGGGTGCACCAAATACTCAGCCAAGCTATTTCCAGTGGCGCCCAGGCAATTCATTTCGACCAGGACCTTCGTACCACCGTATTACGCTTTCGAATCGGCGACACGCTTCGGAAGCCGTCCGAACCTTGGCCGGAAGCGGATTTCCAGCAAATGGCACCCCGAATCATGGACAGCATCAGGGAGATCGCCGGCATGGACACCGAAGACCGGCATCGGCCCCAGGAAGGAATGTTTCGGGCGGGCATGGCGGACACCACCTCGGGGGCCGAATATATGGACTTTTCGGTCACGAGCTGCCCGACCCTGGCCGGAGAAAGCATGACCATCAAACGTATCTATGCCTGCAGCCCGGCACCGGGTATGGAAGATCTGCCCCATTCCCCCCACGTCGTATCTTCGCTGAAACAGGCACTCAGCCACATGTCCGGAATGTTCCTGGTGGCAACTCCGAATACAAACAGCCGTTCGGCAGCTCTCTATGGGATGCTCCGGCAACTGCAACAGCCCGACCTGAAGGCTGTCACCGTCGAGGAAACCGTCTCCTTAAGCATGCCGGAGGCCATCCAGATCCAGACCAATCCGTCCGCAGAAATTTCCTACGCCACAATGCTTCGGACCGCACTTCATCTCGATCCGGATGTGATTCTGGCGGGGAATCTGGCGGATCCGGAAAGTGCGGCACTGGCACTGGAAGCCGCCCGAAAGGGGGTTCTGCTGCTGGGAGGCATCCACGCCTCGGATGCGGTCGAGGCCATTTCCTGCCTGGAAACCCTTGGCATTCCGGTGCCGCAGGTGGCGAGTCATGTAAGCGCCATACTGGCTCAGAGATATGTCCGAAAAATCTGTCCCGACTGCAGGCAGACCTATCGTCCCTCTCCGGAAGAATGGCAATCGCTTTTTGAACGTTTTCCCGGCAGCCTCACCTTCCACCGGGGCGCAGGATGCCCGGAGTGCGGATTCTCCGGCTACCGGGGAAAGATACTTCTCTCTGAACTCCTGGTGATCAGCGATCCCATCGCCAGGGCCGTGAAACGAAATATGCCCGGAAACGATATCCGGCAACTCATTGTTCGAAGCGGCATTAAAAACTTAATCGATGATGGTCTCTCGAAGCTTGACCAGACAACGCTTTCCGAAATCATCGACGCCATCCCTCCGGAAGCCGCCAAAGCCTATAAATGCCTTCGGGCGGATACCGAGGGCGACCGGAAAGAAGGGGGGTACAGAATCGTTCTCACGGCGCCCGACCTGCAGAAAACCGACATCCGGCAACTGCACACCGCATACGAGGTCCTGATGGAAGAAGCCGGCCGGCAGCGCCGCCGCTCGGACCCCGGGCTGTTTGAAACCTTCATCAGGGCGCACCATGACGCCGCATGCCGCCGATACGGCTGCAGCCGGGTCGCATTTTTTGTCACACGCCAGGGAAAACAGGTGGTATTGCTTGCCAAACCCATCCTCTTTTAAGAGATGGACACCAAATCACAGATGATATTCAGGATTCAAAAAGAAGGAAGATACCCAAACATGCTCTCCATCCGGCAGTTCAAATATTCATCGGATAACCTCGCCTATCTGATTCACGGAAAACGCGAAGCCATCGCCATCGATGGCGGGGCGGTGGAAGATATTCTCTCATACCTGTCATCCAAGGATCTCAGGCTATTTTCGATTACCAATACCCACGATCACCCGGACCACACCCCCGGAAACGGCCGTCTGATTGAGGAGACCGGCGCATCCCTGCTTTTGCCTTCGGAGGCGGTGGTCAATAGAGAAATCCAACTGGAGGGTGAAGCAATTCATGTGGTCCCCACCCCCGGTCACACGCTGGACTCCGTAGCCTTCCATGTGGACGGCTGCCTCATCACCGGCGATACGCTGTTTAACGGTACCGTCGGCAATTGCTTCTCAGGAGATCTCGAAGCCTTTTTCAAATCCATCAAACGGCTCATGGCGCTTCCGGAAAGCACCGTGGTGTATGCGGGGCATGATTATGTCGAATACGCCATGGCGTTTGCCAGGGTCATCGAACCGGAAAACCCGGAGATCGACCGATTCCTGAAAGCCCACGATCCCGGCCATGTCCGCTCCACCCTCATCCAAGAGAAACACGTAAATCCCTACCTCCGCTTCAATGACCCGAAGATGATCCGCATCCTTGAAAAGCGTGGTATGCCTATCAATACTGAGTTTGAACGGTGGGAATCCATCATGCAGATAGGATAATTTTTATAGACAACTTAGCAGCTTTAATAGATAGACATTTTGTCCCTGATATGGCATGTATAAACATAACGTTCGCCGACCCATACAACTGCCTGTAATTATAGATACAAGAGTATCGCCATCAAGATTTAGTATTACTGATTGCCTTTTTTAAGTTACCACTATGCTGCCAAAATGATGGAATATATTGAAAATGCTCGATAATAAAAAAATTAGGACGAACACCTCACTCTACATTGAGTTGCTTGTCATATTCATTTTTGGCATCGTTATCTATTTTTTCTCCGAAAAATATGTCCCTTTTGAAAAAATTTACGGCATTTCACGACAATATGAAAATTGGCAGATTGATGGATTTTTATCCGTGTCCATTTATGCAGTCATAGTTCTTCTGATATTTTCTATTTTCCGTCTGATCGATATTTCCAAATCAAATAAAATTTTGTTGGGGCAAACAACAGAATTGAAAAGAGCATTATCTGAAATAAAGCAACTTAGAGGAATTATACCTATTTGTGCATCATGTAAAAAAATTAAAAATGATGAGGGACTTTGGCAAAGGGTTGAAGCCTATTTGCATGAACACTCCGATGCTGAATTTAGTCACGGGTTTTGCCCTGAATGCTTAAAAAAACTTTATCCAGAAATTCATGGCGACGAAAAAGAAACAGAAAATGCCAGAGGAAACAAAACGTAAGCCGAAGAAAAATTAAGCCCTTAAAGCGTTAGAGGTGTAGGTTCTATTAGAATCTTCGTCTCCATCATTGATCCAGAAAAAAGGCAGCGCCTTTCGGCCCTGCCTTTAAAAAATCAAACCTATCTGATTATACAGTTATGACATATTCAGTTGGGTCTAAAGAAATTTGAAAAATCCAGACCCTCAAATTCCCTTATATCACTATCATTAAGCCACCGGTACCCGGTCGAATCCTCATAGCAGCGGACATAACCACACTCTATCTGAACAATCCCAATTTTGGAAACGGGACAGCCCTTCTTTGGAGGAAGGTTGTACCAAGACGCTTGATCGAAGATTAGAGTTTGGATTTGCATGGTAGTCTCCTTTTTATCCGTTGAAGGCGGCTGATACCGATGCGTACCAAATGGGCCACAGTTCTCGAGAGCTATGACTGTATTCCCGACTGGCTATTAACTATATATGTAATGTTACCCACAAAAAGCAGAATCCAAACAGGGGGGGCAACTTGCTTCTATATACCTTAAAAGAATGGATTTTGTCAAAACTTTGAGAATCTTGCCGCAAGGTATATCGATTAATCAAAAACCGACTGCGGAAGCCTTGGTAGTCCATTTTTTTGTCTATTCTTGGTGAGAAACGCTCATAGCATTTTGAGAAACCCCACACGGTAGCTAAGCCATCGACAAGTTGACCTATTAACTGTTCGCTGATTTCCATCACAGATTCGGAATCGTTTCCAGGGCTTGCTTAAAATGTTTCCGTTTGAGCAAGCGTTCGTCCCTCCGAATCCACCACCCGGATGTGCCGGAAAACGCCCGCAGGCAGCCGAATCAGAATCCAGGGTGCAGTCATCACCTGTGCGGTCATGGCGCCGGGCGCCGGACGGAGATACTTTACGGTGACAATGGCGGTTTGGCCTAATAGACGCGCAGTCACTGAGCTTTTGTCGAAACTGTATCCGGCGGAAGGCTGCTCGCCCATCTCCACGGCAAGCACTCCGAAATGCTCGAAATCGACGGGGGGCAAAGTTGCAGCGGCTGCGCCGATGCGATTTGAACTGCATTTTTCAATCATCTTTCGAAACGATTCGGGGGAAGAAATCCAGGTGGCCTTCCACTGATTTGCAGCGGGCAGGCAATACTGACCGGTGCGAAGCACTTCTGCGAGAAGTGCTGTTTCCCCGGGGCCGCCGTTGGCCGCAGATGTACAGGCAGCGGCGGCAAATAGGAGCCAACACGTGCAAACGACAAATAAGCAATAAAAATATTTCATCTTGAGACCTCCTTCAGTACATCCCGTTGGAGCGGCCAAGCCATCCCGGCAGACCGGCTGGAGGTGGCAGTCGGCAAATTCAAACTGATTGATGAAATGAATGGTTTCATAAAGAAATCTCCGGCATCTGTTTTCCGGCTTTTGGGAGGGCCCGCCGACTTTTCTCCGGGGCTGTACGCTCCGGTCCATGCCCGGTATATTTTAGGGTACCCAAGGCGCCGCCTTTGGTGTATAGAATCTTGCTGAAGCAGCCGGGACCGGAGTGAACCATAATTGCATACTAGAAAATAAATCATATGACAACACAGACATCCGTTTCCATGTCTCTCGATGACGCCTCCGGCGATGCCCCCGCCATCCGGTTGGTGGAGGCTTTTGCAAAGGAGCAGTATAATGGCGCCCGGGGGAGCCATGACTGGGAACACACGCTTCGGGTGGTTCGCCTGTGCCGCCACATCGGTCCCCTGGAGACGGCGGACATGCCGGTGCTTCTTTCGGCCGCTTTTCTGCACGACATCGGCCGCGGTCACCAGGACAAGGCCCGGGGTGCCCTGTGCCATGCCGAGAAAGGAAAAACACTGGCCGAACCGTTTGTAATGGGCCTCCCCTTTTCCGAAGACCGGAAAATGAATATTCTTCACTGTATTTCCGCACACCGGTTTCGGGGGAAAAATGCCCCGGACACTCTCGAAGCCAGGGTCCTGTTCGACGCAGACAAACTGGATGCCATCGGGGCGGTGGGGGTGGCAAGGGCCTACCTGTTTGCCGGGGAGGTGGGTGCCTGCCTGCACAATCCCGACATCCGTATCGAGGATACGACGCCCTATTCGAAAGATGATACCGGGTACCGGGAGTTCAGGGTCAAGCTCTGCAAGATAAAAGAACGAATGCTTACGGAAACCGGACGCCGCATGGCCGAGGACCGCCACAATTTTATGGAACATTTTTTTATTCGCTTTATTCAGGAAGTCAACGGAGAGAGGTAACCATATGAGTATGAATGTTGTAGAAAAAATCGACGACCAGGTCCGTATCAAGAATGTGCTGGTGAGCGTTTCCGATAAACGGAATCTGGAGGCCTTCATCCCGGAGCTTAAAGCCATCAATCCGGATATCACGTTTTTTTCCACTGGAGGGACCTTTGCCCGTCTTCAGGACATTCTGGGCAAAGGCGACCCCGGTCTCGTCCAGGTTTCCGATTATACCGGCCAGCCCGAAACCCAGGGGGGGCTGGTGAAAACCCTCGATTTCAAGATCTACCTCGGCCTCCTGACCGAAACCTACAACCCCTCTCACCAGAAGGACCTGAAACGCACCGGGGCGGTTGCCATCGATATGGTGGTGGTAAATCTCTACCCGTTCAAGGAAACCATCAACAAGCCCGATGCCACCCCCGAAAATGCCCGGAGCAATATCGATATCGGGGGCCCCTGCATGATCCGGGCATCTGCCAAAAACTTCATCCGGGTGGCCTCCCTGGTGGATCCGGATGATTACGAGGTTATTGTCTCGGACCTGAAACAAAGCGGCGGGAATCTGTCTCTTCGGCGCCGGTTCGCCCTCTCCCGGAAAGCATTTTCCCACACGGCCGAATACGACCGTGTCATCGCCGATTATCTATCTTCCCAGTCTTACGAAGCCGTTAGCGAGTGCTATAAATTTTAACATAAGAGATCCGCAGATTTCGCAGATTAGCGCAAATTAACATAAAAAAAGACAACGGCTTTTATTATATAGGTTTATTCCCAGGATCTGTTGCCGTATAATTTGGCCCTTTGATTTTTGTTTTTTATAATCTGCGGAAATCTGCGTACCCCTCAAGGGAGTATTAAACTGAATAATCTGCGGATCCATGCAGTTTATAACGAAGGAGAATAAAATGACCGAGGATCTTAAGAAAATGTACCGGACCATCATGGATGACCATTTCCCGCCCCATATGGAGCTGAGCTTCGTGGATGGCGACAATCGCCAGACCCTTTTTTATGAAAAGGTGGCCTGGACCATCGACGGGGTCCGAAAAGGGCTTCGGTACGGGGAAAACCCAGGCCAGGAGGCGGCATTGTACCGCCTCATCAACGGAAACCTTGCCCTGGGAGAAGCCCGGACCCTTCAGCCGGGGAAATACCTGGTTTCCGACATCGAGTTATTGCAGTCCGGGAAACACCCCGGGAAGACCAATCTCACCGACGCGGACAACGCCCTGAACATTTTGCGCTATTTCACCGGCGAGCCCACGGTGGTGATCGTTAAGCATAACAACCCCTGCGGCGTAGCCCAGATGGGCACTCTGGCAGATGCCTATCAAAAGGCTTACATGGCAGACCGGGTGGCTGCCTTCGGCGGCTGCATCGCCGCCAACCGTCCGGTGGATAAAACCACTGCTGAAGAAATTTTCAATCAGTACGCGGAAGTGGTGGTGGCGCCCGATTACGAAGAAGGGGTCATGGACATCCTGTCACGCAAAAAGAACCTGCGGGTGGTCCGGATCGACAATATCCACCGTCTGGAAACCTTCGTGGGCGAGTCCTATGTGGACCTCAAGAGCCTGGTGGACGGCGGTATCATCGTCCAGTGGCCCTTTGTTCCCCTGGCCCGCACCGCCGCCGATCTCCAGCCCGCCGAATGCGAATACAAGGGTAAACACTACAGGATCAACAGGCAGCCGACGGCCCGGGAAGTCGAGGACTTGCTCTTCGGATGGCTCGTGGAGGCGGGCATCACTTCCAATTCGGTCATTTATGTAAAAGACAAGGTCACAGTGGGTATCGGCACCGGGGAACAGGACCGGGTCGGCGTGGCTGAAATCGCCCGGGACAAGGCCTACCGGAAACTGGCGGACCGATACTGCTTCGAAGCTTTCGGCATTGCATATAATGAACTCAAGGGTTTCGACCGGAAAGCCGATATCGATAAGAGAGTTGCCGATGAAAAGGGCGGCCTGATCGGCGCAGCCATGGTCAGTGATGCGTTCTTTCCATTCCGGGACGGAGTGGACGTCGGCTTGCGGGAGGGGGTCTCGGCGGTTATTCAGCCGGGGGGGTCCGGAAACGACTATCAATCCATCGAAGCATGCAATGAAGCCGACGCCGCCATGGTCTACACCGGGCAGCGGAGCTTCAAACACTGATGGTTGAGTCACTGGAAGCAGCGTGATATATTATGTTGACTTTTTAACACCTTGAGTTGACGTTTCGTACGTTTTATCTCTCACACAGGGGGACATATGAAGGTTATTGTCGCAGACGATTCCATGCTGACCCGGAAAATCGTCATCAAATACCTGGAGCCTTTGGGGTATTCGACGATTCAGGCGGCCAATGGCGGAGAAGTGATCAAAATTCTGAACACCGGAGAGACGCTACCGGACCTGATTCTGATGGATTGGAACATGCCGGTTCTGGATGGCTATCAAGTTCTGCAGATGCTGGGGAAAGACAGTCGATACAAGGATATTCCCGTTATCATGCTGACATCCGAGTCTGATGACGCCAACAGGGCCCAGGCGCTGGATGCAGGCGCCAGCGGGTATATCACCAAACCGTTCACCTCGGAAGATCTCATCCAGGTCGTCAACGAAATTCTGAAAAAGTAAAAAAAGGAAACCGTGTTATGAGCAAGGTACTGCTGAACGATTGTTCCGAAGCGGTTACGAAGAAACTCACTTCGCTTCTAGGTCCAAACGCCGCCATTGTCAGTGACCCATTTCAGGAAAATCGGGATATCAGCGAATTCAATCTGGTCGCCTTGTATAACGAGGAAATGAACAATGCAGTCCTCGAAAAAATAAAGCATCTGCGGTTTTCAACCAAATTCCGCAATATTCCCATCGTACTGCTGCAACCGGAGAAACCGCCCCGGTCCGTCCACCCGTTTCTGTGTTCCGGGGCAACGGACACCCTGTCACTCTCCGAGCCGCCCGAAGCACTGGGCCAGATTCTTCAAAGCTACATGATTCCCAGCCGGAAACCCAGGGATTCCGAAATGGAATACCTGACGCCGTTCATTTCCAGTACCAAGGATGTATTCAGCACCATGGCATCCATGGATGTGGATTTCAAACAGGTATATTTTCAGAACGAACACCGGCTGCTGGGAGACATCTCGGGTGTTATCGGTCTTTCGGGGGTGGCGGAGGGAACCGTCATCGTCACCTTTTACTGGGAACTCGCGCAGCAGGTAATCTCCAGCATCATGGGGGTGACACCGGATGAGATCGGTCCGGAGCTTTTAAACGACGGCGTCGGTGAAATCATCAATATGATCAGCGGGTCTGCAAAACGATACCTCACCGATACGCCATTTTATTTCCAGCTGTCCCTCCCCACGGTCATCCTGGGATGGCAGCACGAAATCGGCCACCCCGAAAACTCGACGGTGGCGGTGCTTCTCTTTGATATGGAAGATAAATCCTTTGCGGTTCAGGTGTCTCTGACACCCGGAAAAAAATAATATCAAGGGGCCATGAGTCAAAAACGCGATATCCTTCTCATCAACAAGGATCGAGACATGCGCGAGGCAGGCGTCAACATGCTTGAAGCCGCCGGCCGTTCAGTGCACGCGGCCTCGAATATGCGTGACGCTCTGGCAAAGATATCCACCGAGCCCGTTGGGTTGACCCTCTGCGGCCTGGAGCTTGAGGATATCACGGCCACCGACTTTCTTGCCTATCTGAAAAACGATCCTCTGCGGGAAGGCATTCCGTTCGTGTTTTACATTCATACCCAAAGTCAGGTGGATCTTCTCCCCAAACGTGCCATCGAATTGGGAGCAGACGACGTGATCCTGTACCCGATCAAGGCAAGTGAATTTATCCATTGCATCGACAAGTTCCTGACACCGGTCGGGAATGCGGAACCCATTGCGCCCGGAGAATCAGATGTTTTCCCGGATTCCTTCCTTCTGAACGACAAAGAGGTCGAATCCTCCCCGAACTCCCCGGATACCGCCGGTAAAGATGCACGGATTTCCCTTGACGGCAAACAATGGGCCGAAGGCCATATCATCAATCATACCTTTCACGGGGTCATGGTGGAAACCCGGCTCAGGGGAAAACAGGGCAGTGCCGTCAAGTTGCGATATGATTTGACGGACGGCTCTCTGACAGCCGTCGGCAGGTTGATGCATATACTTCTAGGGGAGCACGGACGCCCCATGGGAATGGGGATCAATTTCAGGGGAGATCCCAACTGGCGCCTCATTCACAGCCACATGAAATCGGCCGCCGAGCCCGCGGCATCCGCGCCGCCGCCCGCGCCGCCGATGCCCGTAGCGCAACCCGCCGAAAAAATCGTCATCGACCAGCGAATTACACCCGAGGTTCCCATCGTTATCGAAGTCTCTCGAGACGGGACACTTTGGATGTATGGGGAAATCATCGAATATGACGGGCTCGGGGCATCCATCACCACTCCGGTGCTTGGTAAATCCGGGGAAACCCTGCATGTCCGGATCACGGTGCCGGGGGAGCAGAAAATCCTCAAGGGACGGATCAAACTTGTTACCCTGAACGATTTTAAAATGCCCGCAGGAATGGAAATAAGCTTCCCCGAAAAAGAGCAGTGGCTGGAGATCGCCGGCGGCTTCAACGAAAAGACGGAACCGGAAGGGCCCGTTGAAAGCGCCCCGGAAAAATTCCCGGTACCCAAACCGCCTCCACCGTCGGGGCGATGGGTCGCAAAGCCACCGCAAAAGCAGGATTGGACGGACACCATTGTCGATAAACTCGAGGCCTCCAAAACCGCAAACATCAAGGACCGCTTTTATAAGAGCCTGATCGGCAAAAAACTCGGCAATTATGAAATCGTATCCTTTCTGAATGCCGGAAGCATGGGCGGCGTATTCAAGGGCTGGGATATCGCCCTGGAAAGGGATGTGGCCATCAAAGTCATTTCGTACGAGCTTTCTTCCCAGGAGGAATTCGTTGAAATGTTTTTCAAGGAAGCCCGTCTTGTTTCCAAACTAAATCATCCCAATATTGCACATATCTACTTTATCGGGAATGAAACCGGCATCGTTTACTACACCATGGAATTCATCCATGGCTGCACCCTTGGAGAAATCATGGAAAAGCATCGCCTTATCCCGCCCGACAAGGCGGTGACATATCTTGCAGACGCCTGCAGGGCCCTGGACCGGGTCTGGCAGGAGAAAATCATCCATCGCGACATCAAACCGGCAAATATCATGATCACGGAGCATGAAACCGTGAAACTTCTCGATTTTGGCGTCGCACAGCAGCAAAAAAAAGGGGGGATCAGTTCGAAGGAAAGCATTGTCGGCTCACCGGCCTACCTGAGCCCAGAAACCATCCGGGAAGAACCCGTGGACTTTCGAAGCGACATTTACTCCCTCGGCGCCACCTTTTACCACGTACTCTGCGGCTCACCTCCCTTCGCCGGAGACTCCCTCGAGGCCATGCTCCGAATGCACCTGGATACACCGCCTGTCCCCCTGAAAGAAAGACTTCCGAATCTGGCCGCGTCCATCAGTGATGTGGTCGAAAAGATGCTGGCTAAAAAGCCGGAAGAGCGTTTTCAGTCCTATCAGGAAATCATCGGCGCACTATCCCCGACCGCTTCTACGCTCCAGGATGCACCGCTTTTTTAAAAACAATTGCTTTTCAGCGACATATCTGGTAGTTAAGCCCGAGTGACATGGTTGGGCGCCCCATTTCCCCCGGATAAGTATCGCGCGATACCGGCAAAATGGTTTCCGGCTCCGCCGCTTTTTTGGCATGGTAATTTGGGGACTTCGCAGAAAGTGGATCATGAAGCAGATTGAATCAGCAGGTCTCACAGATATCGGCAGGAAGCGAAAAATCAACCAGGACGCTTTTTTTCTGGATGACCGGTTGGGGCTTTATGTCGTTGCCGACGGAATGGGGGGGCACAAGGCAGGAGAAGTCGCCGCCCGTATGGTTGTTGAAAACTTGCGGGATTCAATGGCCCTTCCGCCATCTGAGGATACCATGCCCCTTGAAGACGACTCCCTGTCACCGATGGCCGGCCGACTCCTGGAGGCAATTCATGTCGCCAATCGAAATGTCTACCGGGCATCCCTGGAGGATGAGACACTCCAGGGGATGGGTTCGACCGGATCGGCTGTTTTTCTGACCGACAGCACGATCATCGGCGCAAATGTCGGTGACAGCCCAATTTATTTAATTCACCGGAATCACATCAACGAAATCTCCATGGCCCACACACTGGAGGCGCAGTTGGCGGCAACCGGCGCAAATGAGAACAGGAAGCTGGACCGTGCGGCGCATCACATCCTGACCCAGGCAATCGGCACCAGGGAAACTGTCGACCCTTATCTATGTGAAATTCAATGTTTTCCCGGCGATATGGTAGTTATCGGATCGGACGGATTGAGCAACAAGGTCGCAAAAGAAGAGATAAACCATGCGGCACGATCCATGCCGCTACCGCAGGCATGCCATCATCTTGTCGCTATGGCCAATGAGCGGGGAGGCGAAGATAATATCACGGTTCTGATTGCCAGAATCGGATCGGCAGGATTTTTAAACAACCCGGTTATAAAACCGTTTATCCATTTTTTCCGAAGTGCGTTTGCCGGATTCCGGAACAAACGTTGAATTTTCTAAAGGAGAGTTCAAAATGCCAATTATAACGCTGAAATTCCAAGAAAAACCCCTGGGTGAATTTGCCCTCGTTCCCGGCAAGCCCCTGTCCATCGGCCGAAGGCCGGAAAACGATGTGGCCATTGATAATCTTGCCGTCTCCGGATACCACGCAAAAATAGACGCCGTCGGCAACGACTTCATTTTTACGGATCTTCAAAGCAAAAACGGCTCATTCATCAATGAACAGATGGTGACCACCTACAAGCTCCAGCACGGGGATGTGATCCTAATCGGCAAACATACACTGGAATTCGCCTACAAGGAGGGAGAGGAACGCCCCCAGAAGAGCGATGACGATCTTTACCAGACCATGGTCATGGATACGAGCCAGCATCGCGAAATGATGAAAAAAGCAAAGCCGGCCCCGGAGCCACCCCCCGAACCCAAGGCAATCCCCGTGGCGGCCTTGTCGCTTCTGGCCGGAGGCCAGGGGGAAATACTCCTTTCAAAAAAGCTGTTTAAAATCGGAAAAGCCTCCCAGAACGACTATCAGGTCGAAGGTCTCCTGGTGGGGCAAACAGCCCTTACCATCAGCCAGCGCCCCGATGGGTACTATCTGAGCTACGTGGAGGGTATGGCCAAGCCGAAAGTCAATGGCGAATCCATAAAATCCACTGTTCGGCTCAAGGAATTTGACATTGTGGAACTCGGCCGGGTAAAAATGCAGCTGGTTTTCAAGACACCGAAAAAGAAGTAGCCGATGCCACGTGCATTCCGACGTTTTATGGCATGAAAACTCCGCCCGAGGAGGCAATGTATGAAAGATCAATGGGAAAAAAAACTCGCCTGCAGCATTCAATGCCCCAGGTGCAAGAAAGCGCTTGCCGGTGCAGACCAGCGGATACTCTCCGTGTATGACCACGAACCGATCTGTATCGCCTGCAAAAAACAAGAAGAATCGCAGCCTGATTATGAATCCGTGGCCAGAAACATGATCGGGTCCTGTCTGGCCGAGACGGAACTTTTATACTCGGACCCAGGAGGATACTGCTTCTACCATTTCTATCCGTTTAAATGCTGATGCCAAACGACAGCGATACAATCATGAAAGCCCCCGGTGGAAAAAAGGTACTGGTGATCGACGATGAAGCGGACATGCGGACATTCGTCTCCACCGTCCTGGAAGTCAATGGATACACGCCGGTTTCCGTTGAAAACGGCCCCGAGGGGTTTGAAGCCGCCCGCCGGGAAAGTCCGGATCTGGTGATCCTGGATGTCATGATACCGGGCATTGAAGATGGTGTGCGCTGTTACCGGCAGTTCAGGAGCGATGAGGATATCCGGCAGATCCCCATCATCATGCTCTCGGCGATCGCCAGAAAAACTTTCTTCCACGCCATCTCCAGCATTCATCTTGCGGATGGCGCCCCGCTTCCCGAACCCGATGCCTACATGGAAAAGCCGCCGGATGCCGATGAATTGGCGGTCCTCGTTTCAAGATTCCTGAAGAACTGATTTCGGCAGCCTTTTTCTCAACTCCTGTTTTATTTCAAAAAATCATCAGTATTTCCGCCGGGAAAAAACGACAGCCGATGAAATCGATTGACTTATTCAATCGATTGATTTAATCTTAGTTGTAAAACAGGAATCCGGATTGATGAACAAACAACAATCATCTGAAAAATCCAAAATAGGGACCCAGGAACGCCTGCTTGAAACGGCGGTGGATGTTTTCGGGAAACACGGATTCGAAGCGGCCACCACCCGTATGATCGCCAGGGAAGCCGGCGTCAACATCGCCGCCATACCCTATTATTTCAGCGGCAAGGAGGGTCTTTACCATGCCGCCGTTAGACACATCGTGGGAAAAATCGAAGCCAAAGCGGCACCCGCCTTTCAAAAATCGGCCGCACTTCCGTCCCCAAAAGATTTGACCCGGGAAGAGGCCATCGACACACTGGAAACCCTTCTGGTAGCCATCATCAATATCATGGTGGGATCATCGGAAGGACCCCGGGCAGCGCGGATCATCCTGCGTGAACAAATCGATCCATCCTCTGCCTATGACATTATCTTTACACGAATCATGGGCCCGATCATTGATACCATCGCCAAGCTCCTGACCGGAGCGTTGAGAAATGTTTCGCCTCGCAGTGCCAAACTCAGAGCATTCGCGATCCTGGGTCAGGTCATGGCGTTCCGGGTCGCCCGGGAAACCGCGGTGCGGTCCCTTGGGGTGGAAGGCTACAGCCCGGAGGAAACCGAGGAAATTCGCGATATGGTTTTGGAACACACCCGGGAACTTATTGAAGCGATAGGCCGTCCCGGACGGAATGCAGCGTGAGGAAAGGCGATGAGAGGCACTTGACTATAGGCCATAGAAAAATAAAGGGACATTGAAATGAAAAAACGAGTCATCAGGGTTATCGTGCTGGCGGTTGTGATTGCGGCCGTGGTCTTTGGTGTGCGATGGCAGAAAAATCATAAGGGCACCGCATCCGACGGGAGCCTCAAACTATATGGCACCATCGACATCCGGGATGCCAGCCTTGCCTTCAACGAACAGGAGCGCATCGACAAAGTACTGGTGGAGGAAGGCGACCGGGTCGAGGCGGGGCAGGTCCTGGCCCGGCTGAAAACCGACCGGCTGGAGGCGCAGATCCGGGAAGTGAAGGCCCAGATCGCGGCCCAGCAGGAGGTGGTAAATCGCCTGAAAGCCGGCAGCCGGCCCCAGGAAATTGAACAAGCCCGGGCGGAGGTGACGGCAGCAAAAGCCGAAGTACAAAATGCAGATGTAAATTATCGGCGGATTCAAAAAACATCCGGAACCGGTGCCACAAGCGCTCAGGCCCTGGACGATGCCAAGTCCCGATTCGATGTGGCCCGGGCGAAAGAAAAGGCCGCGGAAAGCACCCTGGCCCTGACGCTTGAAGGCCCCCGGAAGGAGGACATCGCCGCCGCCGAAAAGAATCTCGAATCTCTGGAGGCATCCCTTTCTCTTCTCAACGTTCGTCTTTCCGACTTGACCCTGACGGCTCCCGCTGCCGGCATCATTCAAAACCGCATTTTAGAGCCCGGAGAGATGGCGGGTCCCTCGAACCCGGTACTTACCCTTGCGCTCACCGACCCCAAGTGGGCCCGGGTCTATGTATCGGAGCCGGATCTAGGCCGGATTTCTTCCGGCATGGCGGCCAAGGTTTACTCCGATTCGTTCCCGGGGGAAGCCATTGACGGCTGGATCGGCTTTATTTCCCCCACGGCCGAATTTACCCCCAAGACCGTGGAGACCGAAGA
>JBECKW010000347.1:0-6134 GCA_040235505.1 Desulfobacterales bacterium | reverse complement strand
CTGCACAGCAGCTACGAAAAGCAAGAAACTTGATTTTCCCTATCCCATAGCGGAATAGTGACGATGGGAGCACCTGGCACAAAACAATCAGGAACCCTCAAACTCAATGGTGTTTAACAGCTAAAAGAAAGTGTCTGATCAGTCTGCTTATGGAATTGAAAATGGGCATTCCAAATTGGAAATGGGCATTCCAAATCGGAGCAGGCGTTAAAATTGCTGATGATTCACTCAACTATTTTAACAATATTTTACATTTATAAGCCCGGCGCCATGCCGTGTCAAACATTTTTTTCGAAGCAAAATCCACACCACGTTACGGGTTAAAGGTTTGAATGGGTGTTGGGAATATTTTTATGGGGTGGGAAACAACAGGAAAAAAATCGGCCGGCCGCGGAAATCACCGCAGCCGGCCGGAATAGATCTAAAGGAATAGATGCCCCTTCAAGGGTGCTTGACCGTAAGGCCGGCATCTCGCAAACGCCGGCCATTCGGCTCTACGGATTAAAACTTCGCGCTCAGGACCACACCAAATGTGCGCGGCGGGCCCAAAGACGCATAAGCCAAACCTTCACTGGTGTAATTGGTCAGGATCGGTTTGTCCGCGATGTTCTTGATATATGCGCTGACAGTGAACTGGCTGTCGGCTGACGTCCAGTCCAGATAGGCATTCCAGAGTGTGTAGGCATCCTGCACGGATTCGCCCGGCTGGGCAACACCGGTGTCGCCGCCCGGACCGCCGGCCTGAGACCAATAGCTGGACTTGTACTCGGCATTGACTTTGGGCGTCAGCGTGCTGCCGGTCGGCAGATCGAACAAGTGCGAATAGCTGACGTTGACGCTCCACTCGGGTGAGTTCTGCAGGGTCAGTCCGTCATAGCTTTTGCCTAGAGTGACCAGGCCTTGATATATCTCATCCGCGACCGTCTGGTTGGGTATATTGGTATTGGCTGCGATAAAGCTCGGGGTCGTCGAGGCAAATTCCGGTACACCCGTCACCGAATGCAGATATTCGGCGCTGGCGTCTATCCGGTCATTTTCGGTAACAAGAAAGTTGATTTCCAGGTCGGCCCCCATGCTGTACAGCTTGGGGAAAATTGCGTCGTTCCCGCCGAGAACGTAGCAGGAATATCCATCAACGTAGTCAGCGGTAGCTTGGCCGCCTCCTGGGGGAGGCCCCCCCCCTTGTTGGGGAGGTCCGCAGGAGCTATAGCCTGTGTACGCCTTATAACCAGGGCTGTAATAGCTCAAGCCGCCTTGCACTGGGCGGTTAAAATATGTCGAGTGGAAGCCTTCGACATTTAGCTGGAACCGGTTGTCGAGCAAGCGGCTCTTGAGGCCGGCGGTCCATTGATCCAGTGTATATTTTTTAGTCTGGGTGCCACCGGCGCCGAACCCCCCCGGCTGATAGGCCGTGGCATAAAGGGCATAGACCATCGCCTGGCTTGACAGGTCGTATTCGAAGCCGCCACGATAGGTGAGATCGTGCCACCCTCCATCATTGACGGCGGCCATTACGTTGGGGTCGGTGGTGTCATACGAATAGGGTTCGGAGGGACCGAATACGGTGCCATTCGCCCGCCCCGACTCACGCTGGCTTATCTTGTCATAGGTATAGCGCACACCGGCAGTGAGGCGGAGGACGTCAAGGATCGGATAGGTCGCATTGCCATAGGCCGCGTAGGTGGTCTGTTCGTTTGGATCGGCGTTTACATAACTCCAGGTAGGATTATCGGATACCGTGGTATTGCCCTGTATCCCTGTAAAGCGCGTGTTATAATAGTAGAGGCCGCCCAGCCACGTGAACGAAGAATCAGCAGGCGAAGCCAATTGCATATCGATCTGCTTTGTTTCCTGCTCGCGGTTTTCAAAATTGTAACCGATGCCGCCAGGCGTAGTGCGCGGAGATTCATTGGAGCGGAAATGCGCTTTTTGGTAGGACGGCGTCATGGTCAGCTTGCCGATGCCAAGATCCCAGTTGATCTCGGCGCTGTACTGGTCGATATTGGTGTGACGGAAGACGCTGTTGGGCCAAATATCGGCAGGAAAGCCGTCGTCCCACGGGTTGTCGCGCTGATCATATTTAGCACCGTCCAAGTGCCCCAAATACGCCGGGTAGCCCATGGTTGCGTCGTAGCAACCGGAGGTGCATCCGTTGGCCCGGTCCTTCGTCGAATCATATCCTTCCCAGTGGCCGTAATAGGTCAGTACGCTCTGCTGGACACCGTTGCCGCCGATAACCTGGTGATTGAAGGTTCCAACAATATCTAAGGCATCGGTCGGCTGCCAGCGGTATTTGACGCGGGCGTTGGTCAGATCGGAATCGCCGGCGTTGGAAGAAATATATCCGTCGCGTTTTTGGGTCCCGTAGGCGACACGAAGCGCCTGGTTCTCGGCAAGGGGAACATTCACCACCCCCTGAACGGTCACGAGATGATAATTGCCGATCCCGAGCGAGCCGGACCCCTCGTATTTGAAGACCGGGTTGTTCGACACCATGCTGACGGCGCCGGCGAGCGATGAGCCGCCCAGCGTGGTGGCCTGAGTGCCGCGCATCACCTCGGCCCGCTGCATGTCGATTGTGCCGCCGCGCACGACTTCACCGCGGTTCTGGTAGACGCCGTCGATCATTACAGCCACGGCGGATTGCTTCATGCCGCCAACGGGCGGGCCGCCGGTGTCGATGTCGCCAATGCCGCGCATGTAGAAACTGACGCCGACCTGGCTGTCCTGGGAGGACACGCCCACGACGCCCTGCATGATTTCGTCAATGCGCTGCTTGGCTTCAGTTGTCAGCTCCGCACCGGTCACCGTCTGGATGGAGATCGGCGTCTTCTGAAGATCGGACTTACGCTTTTGAGCGGTAACGGTGATTTCTTCCAGCGTAAAAGTATCGCTCTTGTCCTTCGAAGTGTCCGTCTTGTCCTGCGCGTAAGCCATCGGCACCATCAAAAACATGGCCAGAAGGCTCGCCAAAATACCGTTGAAAATAAAACGCATTTTTTGTTTGAACATTTTCTCCCCCTCTTCTTTGGTTATTAGTGAATCACCAAGTACAACAAAAAAGCACGCCCGTGAAAGGATCACGGACCTGGAAACTCAAATTTGTTTTATATTTCGGAACCAGAAGAAAATGATGGCTTACCCTGCATCGGGACTTTGAAACAGGTGCTGTCTTATTGACGCATAGCCTTAACACTTTTATGCACATCGCCAATATAGCTTTAAAAATTTTTACATAAGTAAATCCAAATCATGCTTCCCGTCAAGTTTTTTTTCAAAATCAATTCCATGGATCATTGTGAGCGGGGTGAGCGGGCAGGGCGATCGAATGCAAAAACCGAGAGATAAAAATGGCCGGCCGCGGGAATTACCGCAGCCGGCCGGAACAGATCTAAAGGAATAGATGCCCCTTCAAGGGTGCTTGGCCGTCAGGCCAGCGTCTCGCGGACGTCGGCCTGACGGATACGGATTAGAGTTTCACGCTGAAGACCACACCAAATGTACGCGGCGGGGCCAGCGTCACATATTGTGGCGCAGTCGGGTCCGGTTCTACACCGAGATTGGTCTTGATCGCTTTGTCCTGGATGTTCTTGACATATGCACTGATATTGAACCTGTCGTCGGATGATGTCCAGTTCACATAGGCATTCCAGAGTGTGTAAGCATCCTGGATGGAATTGCCCGGCTGGACGATATTGGCGCCGGGGCCGCCACCCTGGGACCAGTAGGTGTCCCGGTACTCCATATTGACTTTGGGCGTCAGCGTGCTGCCGTCCGGCAGATCGAAGATATGCGAATAGCTGAGGTTGCCGCTCCATTCCGGTGAGTTCTGCAGGGTCAGCCCATCATATTGTCCAGCGACGCTGGACAGGCCATTAACGGCCATCTCCGCAAGTGCCGCGGAAAAACCGTAGCCTTCAAGATCGCCCTGGGTCACGGGAACCGTGGGCAGGCCCTGCTCCGATTTCAGATATTCGGCGCTGGCATCGATCCGATCATTCTCGGTAATAAGAAAGTTGATCTCCAGATCGGCACCCATGCTGGTCATATCGGGGACCGTTGGCGATTGGGACGAGTAGCAGCCAAATTCACCTAGCTCAGCATCAGTGCCGACGGTATAGGGAACGGCGTCCGGGCCGAAGCCGGACCCGCACATGGTCTGACCGGTGGCCGCAAAATAATTCGAGCTGTAATAGCTCAAGGCGCCTTGCATCGGGCGGTCATGATAAGTCGAATGGAAGCCTTCGATATTGACCTGCAAACGGTTGCCGATCAAGCGGCTCTTGACACCGGCGGTCCATTGTTCCAGCGTTTGTTTCTCGATCACCCGGCCGCCGGTTATGGTCCCCGGCTGATAGCCTGTGGCGTACATGACATAGAGCATTGACTGCTCCGTCAGGTCATATTCACCGCCAACACGATAGGTGACATCTTCCCACTCGGCTTCACTGGGGTCCCTGTACACAAAGGTGCCGGTGGGGCTGGCGAAGGTGCCTGGCAGGTCATTCGCACCACGGGTGGATTTCTTGTCATGGGTGTATCGCAGGCCGGCATTGAGACGGAGATCGTCAAGTATCGGATAGGTCAGATTGCCATAGGCCGCATAGGTGGTCTGTTTGTTCGGGTCGGTACTCGACCAGCAGTATGTATATTCAGCGCCAGGGGCCGGGGAGCAGGGGCCGCCGGGAGGGCCGGGTCCACCCGTGCCATTGATAGCGACGGTGGGCATCAGGTTCGAATACTCCGTGTTATAATAGTAGATGCCGCCCAGCCACTTGAACGGAGCGTCATTGGGCGAAGTCAACTGCATATCGACCTGGGTTGTCTCCTGCTGTTGGTCTTCCTCACGCCAACTGTTGCCCCGCGGCGGTTCCCTCGACAGGAAATGCGCTTTCTGGTAGGACGGCTCCAAAGAAAGCGTACCGATGCCGAGATCCCAGTCGATATTGGCGCTGTATTGGTCGATCGTGGTGTGGCGGAAGGGGTTGTTGGGCCATTTATTGGCAGGATAGCCGTCGTCCCATGGGTTGTCGCGCTGATCATAGTCCTTGCCGGGCAGATGCCCGAAAATTTTCGGGTCGCCCATGGTAGCGTTGTAGCAACCGGAGGTACATCCGTTGGCGGTGTCCTTGGCCGCAATATATCCTTCCCAATAGCCGTTATACGTCAGCACGCCGGTATCGACGCCGTTGCCGCCAATGATCTGGTGATTCCAGGTCGCAACGATGTTGAGGTCCTCGGTCGGCTGCCAGCGATATTTGATGCGGGAGTTGGCCAGATCGGAATTGCCGGCGTTGGAGCTGAGATAGCCTTCGCGTTTTTCGGTCCCGTAGGCGATACGAACCGCCTGGTTCTCGGTAAGGGGAACATTCACCACCCCTTGAATGGTCATGAGTTTATAATTGCCGATCCCGAGCGAACCGGACCCTTCATACTTGAAGACCGGGTCGTTGGACACGAGGCTGACGGCACCGGCGAGGGACGAGCCGCCAAGCGTGGTGCTCTGGGTGCCGCGCATCACTTCGGCCTGCTTCATGTCGAGCGTGCCGCCGCGCACCACTTCACCACGGTTCTGGTAGACGCCGTCGATCAATACGGCCACGGCGGATTGGGTGACGCCGCCAACGGGCGGGCCGTAGTCGGCGGTGCCAAGGCCACGCATGTAGAAATCGGTGCCGACCTGGCTGCCCTGGGAAGACACACCCACAACGCCCTGCATGATTTCGTCAATGCGCTGCTTGGCTTCCGTTGTCAGCTCCAATCCGCCCACTGTCTGGATGGAAATGGGCGTCTTCTGCAGATTCGCCTCTCTCTTTTCGGCGGTCACCGTAACCTCTTCCAGCGTAAACGTGTCGCTCTTCTCCTTTGCAGTGTCTGTATTGTCCTGCGCGTAACCCACCGGCACCATGAAAAACATTGCCAGAAGGATCGCCAGAATCCCCTTGAAAATAAAACGCATTTCTTGTTTGTACATTTCCCCCCCTCTACTTTGGTTGTTGGTGGAACAGCAAAAACAACAAAAAAAGCACGTTCGTGAAAGAATCACGAACCTGGAAACTCCAATATGTTTTATATTATGAAACCAGAAGAATACGTCAGTTCACCCTGCATCGGGATTTTGAAACAGGTGAAGC
>JBECKW010000277.1:0-13292 GCA_040235505.1 Desulfobacterales bacterium | reverse complement strand
AGAAAAAATCGAAAAGGTCTGTTTAAAGCTGATTGGGAATGCTTTGAAATTTACGAGGCAGGGCGGCTCTGTAACGGTTAAAACAAGAGAAACGGACGATCGAGTTGAAATTATTGTACGTGATACGGGGATTGGGATCGCCCCGGAAGCGCTTCCTTATATTTTTGATCGATTCCGCCAGGTGGACAGTTCAAGTTCCCGAAAATATGAGGGAACGGGTTTGGGGCTCACGATAGTGAGGGAATTTGTGCAATTACACCATGGTTCTGTTGAAGTATCGAGCGAACCGAACCTGGGGACCGTCTTTACGGTTGGTTTGCTGAAAGGCATCGACCATTTCGAGAAGGAACAGATCAATAAACAATACAAGTTTGAAGCGATTGACGGTTTCAAAGAACGCAGGTCCGGCGAGCGACGCAGGCGGGATAGAAGACGCCATGAAAGACGTAAAATGTCCGATGAAGACTGGGCCACTATTGATTCTTTGCAGGTTCAACTGGCTGATCTTGAAAATGGGAAGACATACCCTGATGAAGGGGTTGGGCATGCCGCTGATGATAAAGAGAAGAAGCACATCTTAATAGTGGAGGACAATAAGGACCTGGCCAGCAACATTGCCAGGAGTCTGAGCGACATTTATAATGTAACTGTGGCATACAACGGTCGCCAGGGCCTGGAATGGGTAAACAAGAAAATTCCGGATCTCATTTTGTCGGATGTAATGATGCCGGAAATGGATGGTTTTGAGTTGTGTGAAAAGCTTAAAAGTGACAGGCACACACAACACATTCCGATAATTTTATTGACAGCCAGGGCCTCTATCAATGACAAAGTTGAAGGACTGAAACACGGCGCCGATCATTACCTTGCAAAACCCTTCAACCCCAATGAATTGAGGGCCGTGGCAGACTCGCTGTTGACCAGGAAGGCACTTGAGGCGGAACTGAGCAATAGTAACCTGGAACTTACCAACACCTTGCGCAAGCTTGAAGAGACACAGGTTCAACTGGTCCATGCGGCTCGCTTGGAGTCTGTCGGGTTATTGGCGGCAGGTGTCGCCCATGAGATCAAAAACAACATCTACTGTGTACGCGCGGGGCTGACCGGAATCAACAAACGGTTAACCCTTCTTTCAGAAGGCAAACTTGATTTAAATGAGACATATGCGAGCCTGAAAAAGGCCCTTAACACCAATGACCAGGCCATAGATAGTTCCATTAACGTTATCAATTCTCTGCTTGCTTTTTCCGGGAAAGAAAAAAAAGGCATGGCAATTTGTGATATCAATGCAGGGATCGAGAATACCCTTGCGATCATTTTGCCCAGGATCAAAGACAAGGTGATTATCGAAAAATCTCTCGGCGAAATACAAAAGGTGGAATGCAGGATTGAGGAATTGAACCAGGTTATCATGAATATGATTTTAAACGCGTATCAGGCCATAGAGGAAAAAGGAGAAATCCGTATCGGCACGAAACAAGTAGAAAACAATGTCCGGATTTCCATTGCCGATGATGGACCTGGAATCCCGGAGGATAAGCTTGACAAAATATTTCTTCCTTTTTTTTCGACCAAAGAAAAAGAAATTAATACGGGACTGGGCCTCAGTATCTGTCACAACATAGTAAAAAATCATCATGGGAAAATTGACGTTAAAAGCAATCTGGGCCGCGGCACGGAATTTATTATCAGCCTTCCGATTTCGCAGCCTGATTCATAAACAGTCCGTCTGCGGTAGTCATAGAGGTTTTATGACATGTCATTAATGATCCATAGTCTAGATTGGGGGGGGCTATGATGAGAGAAATCGATTATAAAAAGTATAAAATTCTATTGGTCGATGATGAGCTTAACAATCTGGAAAACCTGATTTTTGCCTTTGAACTGGATTATAGCCTCATCTCAGCATCGAGTGCTTCTGAAGCCATGGATGTAGTCACCAAAGAAGATATTGCGATAATTATCTCCGATCAACGTATGCCTGAAGTTACCGGCACAGAATTATTGTACAAGATAAAGGAAATAAACCCGGACATCATAAGAATATTAATAACAGCATATTCCGATATTGAAGCCGCCATAGACGGAATCAACAAAGGGGATATCTATCGATATATAAGAAAGGATTTGTCAATCGACGAGATTGAAACCATCATAAAACAGGGAATCGAATACTATCAGATGAAAGCGGATCTGCAGGTGGCGACTCAGGCACTGATCAAATCTGAAAAATTAATAACTATTGCAGAAATCGCTGCAGGAGTAGAGCATGAACTCCGAAATACCTTGATGGGAGTTTCAATGGGTGTCGAATCTGTTGTTTTAAAGATGCGCACAAAAGGAATTGACGATCCAGATATAAACCGAAGCTTGAGCAAAACAGTTGAATACTGCAAACGCTCAACCGAGATCATCGAACGTCTCAATGATTTTGCCAAGCCCGGCTATGTTGAAAAAGTAGACCTCTCCGAAGTTGTCGACGATTCAATCGCAATGGCCCGAGACGGGCTCAAGAAACTCTTAATCAATACCACCATTACCAAGCAAATGGAAAGCGAACTGCCGTGCGTGGAAGGAAATGCCATCCATTTTGAAGAAATATTTTTTAATCTTATCCGTAATGCTTGCCAGGCCATGGGAGAAGCAGGTGGTGACATTATAATCGCAGGGACATCAGACGATCATTGGGTCTACATCTCTGTTCAGGACACGGGGCCGGGTATAGCAAAAGAAGATCAGAAGTCTGTCTTTGAGGCTTTTTATACAACTAAAAAGGAAGGTATGGGAATGGGCCTTTATATCATTAATAATATTGCCAAGACATTTGGAGGGAGGTTGGAACTTGAAAGTGAACTCGGTAAAGGATGCACTTTTACTTTAGTTCTTCCAATAATGGAACATGTCTAAAGGCCAAAGCTTCATTAAACAATTCAAAATTTCGAACCCCGTTTTCCCCACCGGGCCAACGCCACAACCTGCCAAAGTTAGGAGCTTCTAAAAAAATGTCCCTTCCCATGTCCTTAAAACTTGCTTTAAACTCTGTTTCCGGGCACAGAATGCAAAAAACCGGGTGCGAGCTATGTTTGGCTAACTCCCCGGTTTTTATTTGTTATTCTTGGTGGAGCTGAGGGGGATCGAACCCCTGACCTCATGACTGCCAGTCATGCGCTCTCCCAGCTGAGCTACAGCCCCAAAAAGGTAAAAGTGCAACTAACAAAAAGAGGGGGGGGTGTCAACATGTATTTTAGGCCATTCCGAGAAATTCTGAAGGAGGATGTATGCCGGTGACAACGGTGCGGTACATTACAAAAAGGCAATTTGTGGGGACAGACGGCCATGGGCAGCCGGTCCTGATCTCGGGCGATGCCGATACCGACGGGGTGAGCCCGTCGCAGATGCTGCTGATTGCCCTGTCGGCCTGTACGGGAGTGGATGTGGTCGATATCATGAAAAAGAAACGAAAACCCCTGGCGAGCCTTGAGATCATTGCCACCGGGGAGCAGGACCCCGATCCGCCGTGGGCTTACCGGAAAATTCACCTCTTGTTCAGGGTTTCCGGAAAGGAGGTGACCGAAAAGGCGCTTTCCCAGGCCATCGATTTGTCGCAGAAAAAATATTGCTCGGTTGCAGCAACCATAAGGGGCGTGGCCGATATTACGACGGATTTCGAAATTCTGCCGTTGGATGGAAATTGAAAAAGAATGGGAAAACCTGATATGGTGCGGCTGCTATGAGAACCAGTGGGAACAATACCGATGTGCTTCGGCAACTGCTTGAAAGGCGAATTCTTCACGGTCTTTCCTGCGAGTGGGAAGTGGCGTTGTGGTGGCTTCCGGAGGAGCACCGGAAGTCGATGCGAAAACCCCTGTTCAGCCTTCGGGACATGGAGCGTCGGCTGGGGGAATGGGACCCCGAAAGAAGGCAGATCGGTCTGAGCCGTTCATTTGTCATGAATCATCCCTGGCAGGCGGTCCGGGACGTGCTGCACCATGAAATGGCACATCAACTGGCCCACGAGGTGCTGGGTGCTTTTCGGGAGCCGGCTCATGGCGATGCGTTTCGAAAAGCCTGCGGGATGCTTCGGATTTCCCAGGATGCCACCGGGAAATACGACCGGGTCGAAGATGTTCCCGGCTCCGATGCTTCAGATGGGATTCTCCTTAAAATAAAGAAGCTTTTAGCCCTCGCCGAAAGCCCGAACCCCCACGAGGCGGAGGCCGCCATGCTCAAGGCCCACGAACTGATCGCCCGGCACAATATCGATCTTCTGGCGTTGGACCGGAAACGTCGGTTTGTCAGCGCTCTGGTGGGATCTCCGGCGCTTCGCCATCCCCGGGACCGGTACACCCTGGCCAACCTGATCCAGGACTTTTATTTCGTCCAGGGCGTCTGGGTACCGGCTTACGTGATGGAAAGGGGCAAAATGGGGCGGGTTCTGGAAGTGAGCGGTACAAGCGAAAACGTCGAGATGGCGTCTTATGTTTTTGATTATATAACACATTATATCGAAAGACAGTGGCGTGTCTTTCAGGGCGGAGGCGGCGGGCGACGGAAGGTCGATTTCGCGCTGGGGGTCCTGGATGGGTTTCGGAAAAAACTAACCGCTAAGAAAAAGAAGCCTGAAAAATCAGTCGGAGGGGCACTGGTCCCCCTGAAAGATCCGCAGCTTGGAAGCTACCTCAAGTTCAAGTATCCGCATATCAGATCCTTCCGCAGGCAGGGGGCCGAAGCGGACCCCGAGGCCACTAGGGCCGGGATCGCCGCAGGAGAGAATCTGGTGATTGCAAAGGGCATCCGGGAGACGGGATCGCCGGGATGGCTGATTTCCGGTGGATAGACAGGTAACTTTTTGCCTCCATCCGTGTTTATATTTCAGTACGATATAAAAACATGATTTACCACCAAGGACACGAAGAGCACGAAGAAATACAAAAGGACATGGTGGTTAACTTTGTGCTCTTCGTGTATCCCTCAAGGGGGTATTAAACAGAATCCTTCGTGGTGGTAATATTTAAACGCTTTTTCAACTGTGCTGCCTGGCCGCGCTTGTATTGAAACCGGGAGTAAGATAAGAACGAAATGGAGTTTGAGGTTCAGTTGGAATTGGCAATAATTGGTCGGCTTCGAGTTTATCAGTATTAAGATTCAAAACGGATTCCAGAGATCAGAATGATTACTTTACTTGATTACGGCGCCGGGAATGTTCGAAGCGTCATCAATGCCATCGAAAGCCTGGGAGAGAAGGTCAAGGTGGCTTCCTCGGCGCTGGATATTTCGGCGGCCGGGAAATTGGTGTTCCCCGGTGTCGGCGCCTTCGGCAACATGATGCAGATATTGAACGAGAAGGGGTTTGCCGGGCCTCTACGGGAGTATTTGCGGTCGGACCGGCCGTTTCTCGGGATCTGCCTGGGTCTTCAGGCGCTTTTTGAGGGAAGCGAGGAGGCTCCGGGAGTAGCGGGCCTGGGGATCATTCCGGGGACCGTGAAGCGGTTTACCGTGGACCTGGCGGTCCCCCATATCGGTTGGAACGGCCTCACGTTCCGGAAACCCTCGCGGCTTTTTAACGGGCTTCGAGGGGATGAGAAATTTTATTTCGTGCATTCCTATTACGTGGCGCCTGCGGAGGATTCGACGGTACTGACCACCACCGATTACGGGCAGCAGTTTGTAAGCAGCGTCCAGAAGGGGAATATGATCGCCACCCAGTTTCACCCGGAAAAAAGTGGTGCGGCGGGCCTGAGGGTGCTGAAGAATTTCCTGGATGTCGATGCCCCCGAACGCCTGCCGGAGGTGATTTCAGAACCTACCCGGCTGGCAAAGCGCATTATCGCCTGCCTGGATGTTCGCTCCAACGACCAGGGGGATCTGGTGGTCACCAAGGGAGACCAGTACGATGTCCGGGAGAAGGGAACGGTGCGGAACCTCGGGAAACCCGTGGAACTGGCCGGAAGTTACTATGAGCAGGGTGCCGACGAGGTCACCTTTCTCAATATCACCGCCTTTCGGGAGTTCCCCCTCGAGGACATGCCCATGCTGGAGGTGTTAAGGCAGACATCCACCCATGTGTTCGTGCCGCTGACCATCGGTGGCGGCATTCGGGATTTTACCGATAAGGACGGTCGGAAATACACGGCGTTGCAGGTGGCGGCTGAATATTTTCGATCCGGTGCCGATAAGATTTCCATCGGCTCCGATGCCGTGCTGATCGTGGAGGAATATCTCAAGGCCGGAGGCCGGAAGACCGGGAAAAGCGCAATTGAGGAAATATCGAGGGTTTACGGGAATCAGGCAGTGGTGATATCCATCGATCCCCGGCGGGTGTACGTGGAAGATCCCGATTCGGTGCCGCACCGTGTGATTGAAACGAAGATGCCGGGTCCGAAGGGCGAGAAATGGTGCTGGTACCAGTGTACCATCCGGGGCGGTCGTGAGGGCCGGGAGGTGGATGCGGCCACCCTGGCAAAGGCCTGTGAGGACCTCGGAGCGGGGGAGATCCTGCTCAACTGTATCGACCGGGATGGAACCGGCATCGGATTTGACCTCGAACTGATTAACATGGTAAAAAGTGCTGTAACCATTCCGGTGATCGCCTCCAGCGGTGCCGGGAGCGAAGCGCATTTTCTGGAAGTTTTTACGGACACCCGGGCCGATGCAGCCCTGGCGGCCGGTATTTTTCATCGCAGGGAAGTTCCAATTGGAGTGGTGAAGTCGTATCTGGACGGGAAAGTGGAAATTCGCCGGGCTGGAAGCCGGCAATAAGTGTTATCAACTTTTGAATGGAGGATGACATGACCAAGAAATTTATTTCATTAGGAATTGCCATATGTATGGTACTTGCGCTCGGCGCCTGTGCCTATGAGAACCAACAACAGAGGGGAACGGCAATGGGGGCCGGTATTGGTGCGGTGGCGGGGGCCATTGTGGGCCAGGCCGCCGGTAAGAATACTGAATCGACCCTGCTCGGTGCGGCCATCGGCGCGGCGGTGGGCGGTATTGCCGGAAACCAGATCGGCGCTTACATGGACCGCCAGGAAGCCGCCCTCCGAAATGCCATGGCAGCCTCCCAGGCGGCCAGCATTCAGCGGGAGCAGAATATTCTGACCGCCACCTTCAAGGGGGATGTTTTCTTCGGCTTCGATTCCGCCACGCTTCTACCGGGTGCCTATTCGGATATCGACAACCTCGCCAGGGTTCTCAATCAGTACCCCCAGACCATGATCCAGGTGGCGGGACATACCGATACCAAGGGCTCGGAAGAATACAACCAGAAGCTCTCCGAGCGGCGGGCCCAGGCCGTTGCCAACGCGCTTATCCAGCAAGGGGTGATGGCGTCCAGAATAACCACCAAGGGATACGGCGAGAGCCAGCCGATTTCTTCCGATGATGCCATGAACCGGCGCGTAACGGTCACGATCGTACCGGTGCAGGCACAGGGGTAAGCCCGCCGGAGGCGGGCTGCTGGAAGGCTTGGATGCCAGGATGCTGGGAGGCAAAAAGCCTGAAATCACAGATGCCAGAAAAAAGTAGAAATAGTGTGGGTTGCAGCTAAAAAAAATCGGTGGAGGCCGTTTGGCTTCCACCGATTTTTGTTTTCAAGGCCGTGTGCCGTCTCAAAAGAGTTTTTTGCTTCCCAGCCCCCCAGCCTCCTGGCCTCCCAGCATCCGGCTCCGCCGGATTAATGAAATTTCATTTCAGGAACAGTTCCCTTAATTACTAAATCAGCGTCTGTTTTCTCGATTATCTCTTTTACATCTACTCCCGGCGCTCGTTCACGCAAAACCAGGCCGGTTCCCTTGACATGCTCGATCAAAGCCAAATCGGTTACTATCCAGTCAACCACGCCCTTACCGGTTAAAGGTAACGAGCATCTTTTAACAATTCGAGACTTGCCTTGAGCAATATGTTCAGTGGCAATAATTACTTTTTTGGCGCCGGTAACCAGATCCATGCCGCCGCCGATTCCCGGAGCGCGCTTGCCCGGGATTTTGTAGTTAGCCAGGTTGCCCTCCTCGTCAACTTCAAAAGCGCCTAAAACAGTGGCATCCACCTTGCCGCTACGGATAAGCTTAAAAGCTTCGGCACTGTCAAAAAAAGCGCCGCCCGGCAGAATCGACGCCGGACCGCGGCCGGCATTGATGATTTCATTATCTTCCTGCCCGGCCGGCGGCGTCGGTCCCATATGAATAAGGCCGTTTTCCGACATAAGGTAAACGGTTACATCTTCAGGAATATAATTCGCTACGGCTACCGGCGTACCAATCCCCAGGTTGACAATATCACCGTCATTAAGGAGTAACGCCGCACGCTTAACAAGTATTTCCCTGGCCGGACTGAGCTCCAGGGCCTCAGCTGACTGAACACGTAAATCTTCTTTCCATCGCCCGGAACTTTGGATCAAGGCGCCTTTCTTGATATTCCCAAAATTGGAGTGGATGTGATTCGGATCGAGAAACTCTTCGGAGGGTAGAATTTCATCAGCTTCCACCAAAACCACATCCGCCGCGCCCACACTTTCTTTGTTAAAATTCTGAGATGTTTTATGGAATTCCAAGTTGCCCATGCGGTCTGCCCGATGGGCCTTGACCAAAACCACGTCTCCACGCAATGCTTCTTCAATAATATATTTCTCGCCATTTACAATTTTTGTCTCCTTATCGAACTCTACTTCCGTACCCACTCCGGTTTTGGTCCCGAAAAAACCGATCCCGGAGGCGCCGGCCCGCAATTTCTCGACCACGGAACCTTGCGGGGTCAATTTAATCGACAACTTGCCGTCCACGTACATCTTCATGGCTTCCGGGTTGGTGCCGATATAACTTATCTCCATGTGCCTGACCTGGCCATTTTCAATTAAACGGCCGGTGCCTAACCCCGGCAACCCGGTGTCGTTACTGATAATGGAGAGATCTTTTGTGCCTTGATCGGCGATGGCGTTGACCAGGTCATACGCCACGCCCACATGAAAAAAAACAGGAATGATAATTGTCTGACCATCCTGTATGAACGTTTTAACCGCATCCCGGGCAGACATAATTGGCAATCTATTCGAATTTTTCTTCATGTTCCAACTCTCCTTTTAAAGTGGTGGGTCAGTCATCCAGAATAATCCTCGCATCGACGGCGTAAAGATCTTTCCCTATTCCCTTGAGGGGGTTCAGGTCAACCTCCCTGATCCGGGGGAAATCCGTCACCAGCATGCCGAGGCGCTGGAGGTTGTCCGATACCCTTTCAAGATCCACGCCCTTCTGGCCCCGGGTGCCTTCCAGGATCGGAAGGGAGCGAATCCCCCGGATCAGGCCCATGCTCTCTTCGGCAGAGAGTGGGGCCAGGGCGAAACACACATCCTTAAAAACTTCCGCGTAGATACCTCCCAGGCCGAACATGATCAGGTGGCCGTAATCGCCCTCCCGGCTGGCACCCAGAATCATTTCGGTGCCGCTGACCATGGTCTGCAGGAGTGCCCCCCTGGCATCCTTGATAGCCATCAGTTCGTCAAATGCGTTTTCGGCTGCAGATAAGCTTCCGATGCCGAATTTGACGCCGCCCACATCACTTTTATGCAGGGGGCCGATGACTTTCATCACGAGAGGATAGCCGATCTTGTTACAGGCTTCGGAAAGGGCGGCTTTGTCGAAAACTTCGGCTTGGGCCGGCAGGGTGAATCCCGCTGCATTGAGCAGGCTTTCGGCCGTATCCGGATCCAGGACGCCTTTTTTGCCTTCCAGGAGCAGGTTCATCGCCGCCTTGTCGTAACCGGGAAGGGCGGTGGTGGGCTCGGATAAAAGCGGCCGTCGAACGACTTTTCCGAGGGATTCCGCAGCCCGGACCTCTTCCGGGAAAAAGACCTTTTCGGTTTTTCGGAAGCGATCGATCTTCTCCGCAGAGGCGGAAAGTGAGACCCATACCGGCACCACGGGGATGCGACTGTTGTCCATGGCGCGCCAGGTCGCCTTGTAGATGGGCTCCACGTCCGAAATGCCCGAATCTCCCACGATGAACACAATGGCGTCGATGTTGCCCGCCTCCTCTTCACCCAGGACACGGATGGTGGCCTCGATGCTCTCGGCCGTCCGGCTGGGCAGGCAGTCAATGGGATTTCCCGTGGCGGCTTCCCTGGGGAGGATCGCAGATAAGCGCTCCCGGGTCGTCTCCTTGAGAGCCGGAAGGGTCATTCCCTGCCGGCAAAGCTCGTCGCTGAGCATCACGCCGGGGCCGCCGGCATCGGTGAGGACACAGATCCGGTTTCCCTTGATGGGGCCCTCGCCGGCAGCCAGGGCGCAGGTGACGTCGATGAGCTCCATCTTGCTCTTGACCCGGATAATACCCGCCTTGTCGAAAAGGGCCTGGACCGCCGTGTCGCTGCTGGCCATGGCCCCCGTGTGGCTGGCCGCCGCCTTCTCACCCGCCGGGGTGGCGCCGGATTTTACACCTACAATATAGCAGCCTTTTTTTGTCAGGCTCCGGGCGTGTATCAGCAGCTTTTGGGGCTTCCGAACCGATTCCATGTAGAGCATGAGGACCTTGGCGCTGTCCGGGCCGTAGTTTTCGTCGTAGAGGGCCAGGAAATCCTCTACGCCCACCATGATGGAATTTCCCAGATTCACCACGTCCCCGAAAGAGAGCCCCCGCATGGTGGCCTGGTCCATGATGAAGTCCACGGTGGCGCCGGAACCGCTGATGACGTCTATCCTCTCGCCGGTGAGGTCCGGGACCGGGCCGGTGAATTTCCCCTTGTAGCGCTTGGCATGGAATCCGGAGCAGTTGGGCCCGATGAGCGTGAAGCCTCCCCGGGTTGCAATCTCCAGCATTTTCTGTTCCGCGACCTTTCCCTCCTCGCCGGTTTCACCGAAACCGGCGGAAAGCACGATGACCGAACCGGCGCCTTTGTCGGCGATAGCTTCCAGTGAAGGAATCACCAGTTTCGAGGGGAGGGCGATGATCACCAGGTCCGGGGATTTCGGGAGGTTTGCCATGTCTGTAAAGGTGGGCACTCCCATGATATCCGGTGTTTTCGGGTTCACCGCCCAGAGGTCGCCGATGTAACCGTGGTCTTTTATTTTTTTAAGCACCCGTCCGCCAGGCTTTAGCTCATCGTTGCTGGCGCCGATGACGGCGATATGCTCGGGTTTCATCAGGTAATCATATGCAGTTTTTTGTGGCATTGGGTACTCCTATATCAAACAGATAACCTGCAACAGCTGCCGGTGGCCGTTTCCGGCCGCCGGTGAAGGCATGGTTGCAGGTTTCCATGTTAAATTAGTGTGCGGCCTTCCGTAAAGGCCTTGTAGTTCGCTGCCCAGATGGCAGGGGTCGGGCTGACGTTCCTGACAGCTTGAAGCCAGAGCGCCTCGGGAATGGCGGCAAAGGCCTGCGTTTTGCTCAGCGCGCCCATCATCACCACGTTGGCGGAGCGTCCCGTGGCATCTCCGATCTCAAGGGCCTTTCCGAGGACGTCGACTTCAATGGTGTCAAATCCCCTGGTGGCCTCGGCAAGCTGATCGGCCGTGGGATAGAGCTCCGGATCCATGCCCTGGGGAACAATCCGGGTTTTGGCCGTGAGAATCGTGCCGCCCTCTTTGAGGAGGTCCAGGAAGCCGGGCCGCAGGACCTCGCCCATCTCCATTGTGACGATGCAGTCGGCGCTGCCGGGCATCAGGACCGGGCTATGGGCCTTGCCGCAGGAGAAAGTGCTGAGCACCGGGCCGCCCATCTGGGCCATGCCGTGGGTCTCGCCCTTGACGATGTTCTTCTCGCCGTATCCGGCCAGGAAGGCCAGTTGGGTCATGACCCGACCGAAGAAGAGGTTGCCCTGGCCGCCGACACCGCGAATGGCAAGGGAAATCTTTTCGGGCAGCGAAGCTGCGTCGGGTCTCTCCACCGGGATTTCCGGCGGCGTCTCGAATTCCACTTTGGCGCCGGTCGCCGCGGCATCCTCGGTTTTGAGTTCCATGGCGTCAAAGGGGCACATCTGCCTGCAGGCCTCTTCGCTTCCGCCGCAGCCGGCGCACATGTTGTTGAATACCGGAAAGCCGTCCTCGTCCTTTTCGATACCGGGGCAGATGAGGCAGGTGTAACACTTGTCGCATTTGTCCCTGTTGACGGTCAGACGCTGTATTTTGTTTTTGTTCGGAACCTTCTTGATGCAGGTGCCCCGCACCACCAGGGTGAGGAATTCTCCCTTGTCCGCACGATCCAGGGCTTCCCGGAAGCCTTTCTGGATGGCCTTCCGGTCATAGGCGCTCACCGTGATGACATCGGTACCGGCGCCTTTGAGTTCCCCCACAAGATCGAATTTGGTGGTCTCGCCGGCCAGGTTGACCGGGGAGGCGGGGGAGGGCTGGCCGCCGGTCATGGCGGTCCAGTTGTTGTCCAGTACCACCTTGATGCCGGGAACCTTTCTGAAAATGGCGTTGCGGGTGGCGTCCATACCGGAGTGGCACTCGGTGCTGTCTCCCAGGACCGAAATGCATTTGGCGGCTTTTTCGGGGCGTGCCACGGAAAAGCCGGTTCTCATTCCCTCGCTGGTGCCCATGGCCAGCCAGGCGTCCATGGCGCCGAAAAAGCTCAACAGGGTGTTGCAGCCGATATCTCCGAAGACCGTATCGATTTTCCCCCGCTTTTTCAGTTTACTCACCACGTCCGCGTAGAGCCGGTAGGGGCATCCGGCGCAGATCATGGGCGGACGCTTGATGGGGGGAACCGTCATGGCTCGGGCCGGCGCACTGAAGCCCATGGTTCTGGCGATATCCGCCGGGGACCATTCGGACTGGTTGCTGAACTCCTCCTTGCCCTTGACCGCCAGGCCCATGGCAGCCAGTTCCTCCTGGAGATACCGGTATCCGTCCTCGATGACATAAACATCCCCGCTGATGGCGCCAAAAAAGGATTCGATCAGTTTTTTGGGCAGGGGGTTGGTGAACCCGAGGGAAAGGATGTCGATGTCCGCCCCGTAGACGGCCTTGACCTCCTCCACGAAGGCGGAGTTGACGCCGTAGGTGATGACACCGGTTTTCCCGGAGCCCCTGGTCCACCGGTTCAGGGGCGAATTTTCCACCATTTCCACCAGCGCCGGCATTCTTTCTTTGAGAACATTGTTGTAGTTCGCCCGGGCCGTCACCGGCAATGTGTTGAACTTGGTCAGATCCCCGGGGATGTCCATGGGGGAGCATTTCCTTACCTTGCCCAATCTGACCAACCCTTCGCTGTGGCACAGGGCGCCAGAGGCCAGGATCACCACCGGCGTCTTATATTTCCGGCCGATGTCCGCGGCGATGGCGGCGGCATCCAGCATG
>JBECKW010000249.1:0-3360 GCA_040235505.1 Desulfobacterales bacterium | reverse complement strand
GACGGATTTATCGATGCCGCTCTGATGGTAGGGGGACAGCCCTTTCCCGCAGTGACCTCTCTTGCTGTCAGGGATGATGTTCAGGTTTTGAATTTCAATACGGTTAAAATCAAGGAATTGAGTTCCTACCCCTACGCTACGGATAAGATTCCCGCGGAAATGTATAAAATGAAACAGGATGGAGATTCGATTGTGATCCGTTCGGTTGTCTATATCAGTCCCAGTCTCCCTGAAGATATCGTTTATGATATGGTTAAACAGGTGTTTGCAAACATACCTGCCCTTGTTTCGGCTCATCCATCAGCCAAAGGGACCAGGCTTTTCAGTGCTGAATCTTCATCGGCAATCAGTCTGCCCATACATCCCGGTGTCATCAAATATGCAAAAGAAGTAGGTAAATGGTAGTGAAATCAATCCGCAGTGTAATTTCAAAAGTAGCGTGGCTGCTAACTTTGGTTTTTATTACCTTTGCACAGCCTTTGTATCTGCTTCCCATTGAGCAGCAGTTGCCGATTACGCTGATGCTCGTTATGATCGGCCTCTTTTATCAACGTCCTTTCATTCTGTCCATTGAGAAGAGAGGAAAGAAGGCCGAGACTATGCTGTTCCTGCTCGACAGTCTGTTCGTAGCAGCTTCCGTTGCGGTCGGGCTTTATATTACTTTAAATTACCATGCCATTATTTACAGACAGGGGGCTTTTACGCCAATGGACGCGGTTGTGTCGATTGTTGCGGTGGTCCTCACTCTTGATGCGGTAAGGCGAGCTGTGGGTTGGCCCTTGACGATTGTCTGCCTTGTGACAATAGCCTATGCCCTTCTGGGAAGGATGATGCCCGGGGCACTGTTTCACAGAGGGTATTCGCTTAAACGGACTTCCCTACAGCTCGCCTTAAGCTATTCCGGCCTGTACGGCATTCCCCTACAAATTATGGTCAGGTACGTTATCCTTTTCATCGTCTTTGGTACACTTCTGCAGCTAAGCGGCGCAGCGGAATTTCTGGTCAAGTTCTCCACAGCTTTCGCCGGACGGTTCGCGGGAGGACTCGGAAAGGTGGCGGTTGTGTCCAGCGGTCTTGTGGGCAGCATTTCCGGAAGTGCGGCGGGTAATGTGGCGACAACGGGAAGCGTCACGATTCCCGCTATGATCGCTTCGCGCTATGAGCCTCATTTCGCCGCATCCGTTGAAGCTGTCGCCTCTACCGGCGGCCAGATCATGCCCCCAATAATGGGCGCTGCCGCCTTCCTGATGGCCGATTATCTGGGTATTCCGTATATGCAGGTTGTCAAGGCTGCCGTAATTCCGGCATTCCTGTATTTTTTCAGTGCCGGGGCGGCAATCGATATCTATGCCCGTTCGAAAGGCATCCTGGGACTCCCGAAATCGGAGATCCCGCCGTTCTGGCAGGTCGTGAAAAAAGGCTGGGTTTTTCTTATCCTTATTCTTTTGGTGTACGGTATACTGATCAGTGGGTCATCCCCCACGCTTGCCGCCTTCGTCGGCGTCATCGCCGCCGCCATACTGACCGCCGTAAAAAGAGTTGGATTTAAAGCCCTAGTCGAAGAGCTTTATGACGGATCGCTTTCGGCGGCGAAACTGTGTGCCGTCACGGCAGGCGCGGGTATTGTGGTGGGCGTCATCCAGTTGACCGGACTGGGAGCCCAGCTCGCCAGTGTTATGGTGGATCTGGCTCACGGACACGTCTATTTACTGCTTGTACTTGTCATGATTGCCTCCATTATCATGGGAATGGGCATGCCCACTACGGTTGTGTATGTTCTGCTGGCCGCTCTCGTGGGGCCCGCACTGGTCAGAATGGGGATAGATTTAATTGGCGCTCATTTCTTCTTCTTTTATTTCGGCGTCATGGCCGCCATAACCCCGCCGGTAGCGCTGGCTTCCTATGCAGCCGCTTCCATAGCGAAAAGTCCATTTGATAAAACAGGATGGACGGCATTTAAAATGGCCATTCCCGCTTTTATCGTACCGTTCTTTTTTGTACAGAATCCTGCGCTACTGATGAATGGCTCTGCTATTGAGATTATCTACGGTGTTTTCTCGGCAACGATCGGCGTATGGATGTTTTCGGTCGCCACCATCAACTACCTCGGAGGAGAACTGCCTTTATGGGGCAAAGGTGCGATAATCGCCGGCGCCATTTGCCTAATCGGAAATCATCTGATTTTCAATATTCTGGGCTATGTCGTTCTGTTAATGATGATTATCGTCTGGTACCGCCGGCATACCCGAAGTACTGCTTCCCGTACCGGGAACTGAAAATTGCGTAAGGAGTGAAAAAAATGGTAACACCGGGGTATATCTCGTTTCATCCGGATCCCAAAAAACCGGACTTCCAGATGCCCGAAGGGGCTTGTGATTCCCATTGCCATGTTTTCGGCCCGGCAGAAAAATTTCCCTACTCGACCGCCAGCACTTACATACCCGTTGATGCACCCAAGGAGACGCTTTTTCAGAGGCACAAGCACCTGGGTGTCGACAGGGCGGTTCTTGTTCAGGCGAGCTGCCACGGGACGGACAATTCGGCAATGATCGATTGCCTCGAAACAGCCGGCGGCTCCTACAGGGGAATCGCCATTGTATCGCCCGATGTGACGGAGAAGGAATTGCAGCGTATGCATGAGGCCGGCGTACGAGGCGTCCGCTTCAATTTCGTCAAGCGCCTGAAAGCCAAGCAGTCCCATGACGCCCGCCAGGCAATCCTTAAGAAAATCTCCAGGCTTCCCTGGCACGTGGTCGTGTATTTTGAACCGGAAGATATTGCCGGGATACGCGATTTTCTTCTGGAAATTCCCAAGACGGTCGTCATCGATCACATGGGCTGCGTTTCCGGCGGAAGCACCATCGAGGGGCCGGAATTTTCATCCTTAGCGAATTTGTTAAAAGACGACCGATTCTGGGTGAAAGTCAGCTGCCCCGAACGTCTTTCAAAAATCGGTTATCCCTATGAAGATACACACGGGATTGCCAGAGAGCTGATCCGTATGGTGCCGGACCGTGTCCTGTGGGGAACAGACAGGCCCCATCCCAACATGAAAATAGAAGCTCCCGATGATGGGCTGCTGGTAGACCGGATTCCGGCGATCTGCCCGGGAGAAAAAGAACAGCGCACCCTGCTGATCGATAATCCCTATCGGCTATATTGGGGAGTTTAAGGAAAGGGAAAAAACATGTCTGAGAAAAAAACAGCGCTGGTCATGAGCGCCCATGCCGCTGATTTTGTGTGGCGGGCCGGCGGCGCCATCGCACTGCATGCCCAGATGGGCTATGCAATCACCGTGGTCTGCCTGAGCTATGGCGAACGCGGCGAAAGCGCCAGGCTTTGGAAACAGGAAGGCATGAC
>JBECKW010000246.1:0-12285 GCA_040235505.1 Desulfobacterales bacterium | reverse complement strand
ATGCAGATGAATAAATAAAGCGTGCGTCCAGATAATTCGCAACAAACAGACTCAATAGACGATATCGTGTTACTTAAAACTGAAAGCAGTAATGAATACTCGGTGCGTATCTTGTAATTTCCGCTTCAGTCGTAAAAATGATCTACACAACCCAATCATCCGGAGCTGAGGGCCAATTGTGAGACATTGGCAGCCGGAATTTTAAAAATAAGTCAAGAGAAATGGATATGATTCATTTTATCTTTATTACATAATTATTGAGAAATCATGGAGAAAATATTAACAACCCAACATTTATTCAGGGAACAGAGAGGCAAAATTTAGACCAATGACGGAGGTTTTTGAGTCCCGTGCGTCTACCAATTTCACCACTCGGCGAATGTGAAGGCCCTTACAGGAAAACCCCCTGCGTTTGTCAATACCCGAATGCGCTATTGACCCGATATCGCTTCAAGAATGCGCGAAGAGGGGACAAGGCCCTCCCGAAGAATATGTGGCGGCGATACCGTGACATCCACCACCGTCGAACCTGATCCGCCGATCAATGTCCCCGAATCGAGGACCATGTCCACTTCGCCGAGGACCCGGGGATCGATTTCAGATATTTTCGAACAACCGGCCTGACCCGATAAATTCGCACTGGTCCCGGTAATGGGCCCGGAAGCGGCATCGACAAGATGTCGGGTTACCGGATGAAGGGGCAGGCGGACACCGATTTTCCCGGTGCCCGCGGTGAGATTCCGGGGCAGGTCCGGGCGGGCGAAACACACCAGGGTGATGCCGCCGGGCCAGAGGGCTTTCATGATTTTTTCGGCGGCCGGCGGCACCTCGCGCACGATATGTCTTATTTCAGGGATGCTCTTGATTAAAACCAGAACCGGTTTGTCGGGAGGCCGCTGTTTGATCTGAAAGATTCTGTCCACGGCATCTTCATCCAACGCATTCGCTCCCAAACCGTAAAGGCTCTGGGTGGGAAAGATCACCACGCCGCCCGCGGTGATTACCTCGCAAGCCTTTTCAATGAGGGCGTGGTCCGGGTCAACTGGATCGATGTTGTATATATTGTCCGTCATGATTTCAGGCAATGGGTATATAAGGTACACACCGAAGGTACTCGGGGGAAGATTAGAAGCCGGGAAGTTGAGAGGTTAAGAAAAGAACGGATTTTCAATGTCTTTTTCTCAACTTCTGATCTTCTCAACTTCTCAACTTCGTTTCTCTGCCGTTCTCTTCGGATGGAGCATTGTTATCAGTTTTCAGAAGCAAGCTTCTGGGCTTTTTTGTTGACCGACTCGGCCATTTCCGCCTTGAACCGGTCCAGTTCCCCGGCGATTCGGGTGTCGGCGGTGGAAAGGATCTGGGCCGCGAGAATGGCGGCGTTCCGGGCGCCGGACTTTCCAATGGAAACGGTCGCTACCGGGACACCCGGCGGCATCTGGACCGTGGACAGCAGGGCATCCAACCCCTGCAGGCATGAAGAATCGATGGGCACGCCGATAACGGGCAGGCTGGTCTGTGCAGCCAGGGCGCCCGCCAGATGCGCCGCATGGCCGGCACCGGCAATGATCACCTTTACCCCCCGATCCCGCGCCGTTGAGGAAATGCCGGCGGCTCGCTCGGGGGTTCGGTGGGCGGAGGCCACCGTCATTTCATACGGGATGTCGAATTTTTTAAAAATGGAAACAGCCTCCTGCATCACCGGAAGATCCGAATCGCTTCCCATGACAATACTGACAAGGGGGGTGGTTTTCAGGCGCTTCAGGGCCTTTTGCCCGATATCGAGGCGGTAATGAACCTTGTCCCAAGTGATCTTTCCAACCGCGTTGTAGGCGGTTTCGATGGCTTTTTCCACGCTGTCCCCCAGGGCGGTTACTCCCAGGACGCGGCCACCCTCCGAAGTGGTGGTTTTATTCTTTCGGCCGGTCCCGGCATGAAACACCGTTACATCCTTCATTCGGTCTGCCTTTTCAATGCCAGTGATGGGAGTGCCCTTTTTGTATTTCCCCGGATAGCCACCCGCCGCCATTACCACACAGACCGCGGCCCTGGGATCGATATCGAGCCGGCATTCGGAGAGCTTTCCGTCGATAACCGCTTCCATGATGGGGACGATATCGGACTTCAGCCGGACCAGCAGGGGCTGAGCTTCCGGATCGCCGAAACGGCCATTGAATTCAAGCACTCTGATTTTATCCCGATTGATCATGAGTCCTGCATAGAGGACCCCTTTGTACGGATGTCCTTCGGCCGCCATCCCCCGGACCGCCGGAATCATGATCTCATTGAGGATTTTCTTCTGCATATACCGGTCAATGATGGGGGCCGGCGAATAGGCGCCCATTCCGCCGGTATTGGGTCCTTTGTCATTGTCGAAAACGGCTTTATGATCCTGGGAGGAGGGGAGTGGAATCACGGTGTTGCCGTCCGTAAAGGCGAGGAAGGAGGCCTCTTCCCCAACCAGGCACTCCTCGATGACCACCTTGTCGCCGGCACCCCCGAAAGCACGGTCAAGCATGATCTGCCGGAGGGCGTCGGAAGCTTCCTTGAGGGTCTGGCAGACAATGACACCTTTTCCGGCGGCAAGGCCGTCGGCCTTGATCACTACGGGGGCGCCGATTTTCTTAAGGTAAGCTTCCGCCTGTTTATGGCTTGTAAAGGAATCGCCGGCCGCGGTGGGAATGCCGTATTTGAGCATGAGGTTCTTGGCAAAAGATTTGCTGGCCTCTATCCTGGCCGCTTCTTTTCCGGCACCGAAAATCCGAAGGCCTTCGGCTTCGAAAATGTCGACAATACCTGCGGAAAGGGGTGCTTCGGGACCGACCACCGTCAGGTCAATGGCATTTTCCTTTGCAAAGGAAAGCAGCGCATCGATGTCTTCAGCCCCAACAGGTACACAGGTCGCCAGATTGGCGATACCGGGGTTGCCCGGAGCGCAGAATATTTTTTTCACCTTAGGGCTTTGGGCAATTTTCCATACCAGGGCATGCTCACGTCCGCCACCACCAATCACCAGAACTTTCATAAAAACCTCCGTTTGCATATTTTAAAATTAGGCAGCGCCTGCCGGATTCTTTCCAGTCGATTGAGATCCCGAATGTTGCTTTTTTTGACATGGTCGTCAAGGCTTAGATAAATTAACCGGTCCAGCAATTCACTGAAACTTAGACCTGCGGCGGCCGCTGATTTCGGCAAAAGGCTGGTTCGGGTCATTCCAGGAATCGTATTGGTCTCGATGACATAGAGCAGGCCGTTGCTTAATATGAAGTCGGTGCGACTGTAGCCCCGGCAAAAAAGAGCGATATGGGCTTTTTTCGCAATGGATTGGGCTTCCAGAGCGATATCGTCCGCAACCTCGGCGGGGCAGATTTCCACAGAGGCACCGGGGGTGTATTTCGCCAGGTAATCAAAAAATTCGGAGGCTTCGCCCGGACGGATCTCCACCAGCGGATAGGTTTCGAGCTGATCGTTTCCGATAACCGAACAGGTAAGTTCCGTACCCGAAAGATAGGTCTCAATCAAGGTGCAGCGGTCATGCTCGAAGGCTTTCTCAACCGCCGCCGGAAGATCTTGCGCCGATCTGGCAATGCTCATCCCGATACTGGATCCGCCCACCGCCGGTTTGACCACCAGTGGAAGCCCAAGACGTTCGACACACCATTCGGGATTGACCGTATCGCCTTTTAAAATGGCGAGATAGGGTGGACTGAGCAAGCCGTTTTTTTCATACATCTGCTTGGATGCCAGCTTGTTCATGGAAAGTGCACTCCCGAGGACACCGGAGCCCTGGTACGGGATATCCAAGAGGTCCAGCATTCCCTGAAGCGTGCCGTCTTCCCCAAAGGGACCGTGGAGAATTATCAAGGCGGCATCGATTTGCGGCGCATCAAGGGTCAGTTTCCCCAGATCGGTTTTCGGGTCATAGCGCAGGATTTGATATTTTCCCTTATCCAGGGCATCGAACACCTCATTGCCGCTGTCGATGGAAACCTGGCGTTCGGATGAATCTCCGCCTGAAATGAGCGCAACGGTAAGTGGTTTCAACGATTGATGTTCCTTTTAAAATTGTTGAAGGCAGACATGTCGAGACGGTCGTTTCCCAGTTGACGGGCAAACGTGGTCAATCGCGGCAAACAACCGGCATCAATTTATGCACTGAATACTATACGCTACCGTGTACCTTTTCAAGCGCTAAAAAAATATTAAAAACTGGAAAACATTGACAAGAATGTAGATGTAAAATAATATGGCTGACTTAATAAATGCCACATTGCAAGCCATGTCGGATGAAAATATCCGAGGCGGCAAATCCCTTGCGAAGGTGCTTAAAGGAGATACGTTTTATGCTCAGTCTTATGCGGAAAAATGCGGGTTCTTTTCTGATCAAGGTCGCTCTCAGTGCTATTGTCATCGTTTTTGTTTTTTGGGGAGTGGGTAATTTCCAGGAAAAAAAGAAGGACCAAGTCGCCGTTGTCAACGGAGAGGTTATATCGGTTGAGGCTTATAATAAGGCAAAAGATAATTACATGAATAATCTGAAGCAGCAATACGGCAGCAACCTGAACGAGGATATGATCAAGATGCTGCAGATTCCCAATCAGATTATCAACTCCCTGGTTACCCGGCAGCTTCTGATGCAGGAAGCTGAAAAAATGAAAATCCGCGTAACGGATAAGGAACTGGCAACTTCTATTCAGAGTATGAGCGTTTTCCAGGAAAACGGAAAGTTCAACAACCAGCGCTATACAATTCTTCTCAATCAAAATGAGATAAAACCGGAAGAATTCGAATCCTCACAGCGTGAGAGCCTGTTGATCAGCAAGTTGAACACATACGTTACCAGCGGTATCAAAGTAACGGACGGAGAAATACTGGAATGGTATAACTGGATAAACGCAACGGTGGATATCGACTATGCGATGTTTGATCCCGCCACCATCAACGATATCGTGCCCACCGATGAAGAAATGAACGCATTTTACAGCGAAAACAAAGAGTCCTATAAAACGGAACCAAAGGTCAAAGTTCGATATCTGGTATTCAAACCCGAGCAGTTCAAGGACAAGGTTAAAATTGATGATGAGGATATTCAGGATTACTATGACCAGAACCAGTCCGAATTCCAAAAAGAGAAAACGGTCGAGGCGCGTCATATTCTTCTGAAGCTCGATAAAGATGCATCCCCCGAAGTTGTAGAAGAAAAACGGAAAGAGGCCGAAAAAATTCTTAAAATGGCACGTGAAGGTAAAGATTTTGCGACACTTGCCAAGGAGTATTCCGAGGGCTCCACCCGAGAAACCGGTGGACTGCTCGGCGAGTTCAAAAAGGGGGACATGGTAAAGGCATTTTCAGATGCCGCTTTTTCGCTGAAGGAAGGTGAAATCAGCGAACCGGTACGCACGCAGTATGGATGGCATCTGATCAAGGTTGAAAAAATCCACAAAGCCTCGGAACTGCCCTTGAAAGACGTGTCGGACAAGATTCGCAAGGAACTCACCGAGCAGCAGGAGAAGGGCTTCGCATACGATGCGGTGGAAGATGCGTTCGATAAGGCGTTGTCGGATGAGGACCTTGAAAAAACGGCAGCCGGCCTTGGAATGGAACTCCAAACCACCGATTATTTTACGGCTGCCGGTCCGGAAAGCGGTATTTCGAACCCTGAAACGTTTGCCAGTACGGCATTCGACTTATCGGACGATGACATCAGCAACCCATTGAATATCGGGGACGACTATTATCTTATGCAAAAGGTGGATGAATTGGCGTCCGAGATTCCGCCGCTGAAGGACGTCGAAAGTCAGGTCAGAGCCGATCTCATTAAAAAAATGCAGGACGAACAGGCACAGAAAAATGCGGAAGATTTTCTGATGACGGTAAAAAAGGATGAGGGGATAGAAAAAGCCTCGCAAGAAAAAGGGGTTGAAGTCCACAACACCGGGTTTTTCAAACGAAGCGCAAGTATTCCGGGCATCGGGTACGAAGCCGAGATGATAAAGGCCGCTTTTCTGCTGTCGAAGGATAATAAAATTGGGGACAAGGTATTCAAGGGTTCCAAAGGATATTATGTGATTCAGCTCAAGGATCGGAAATCACCCGACGCCGATAAACTTGACCAGCAGAAAGATACGATTAAAAATCAACTGATGACACAAAAGCAGCAGATGGTTTTCGAAAACTGGCTCAGCAAGATACGATCCGAAAGCGAAATCAGCATAGATGAATCATATCTGAAATGATCTGTCAGGGAGAAGAAATGTGGCTGCCAATACGAAAAAATCAGCGGCATTCAAATTAAAGCGATGTCCGTACTGTTCAGTCGAACTGCCCCTTGACAGCCTGCAGTGCCCACACTGCAAAGGCAAGGTGGGCAAAATGGATAAGGTGGGGAGAGCAAAAGAGCCGACCGACTGGAAAGCTTATATCATATGTGTTTTATCCTGGCTGCTATTCGGCTTTTTCATCTGGTGGGGGTTTTTTAGAAAATGACTCAAGATATGCGATTTCTTGAAAGGGAGATATCCATGAAAAAAGTAATTGCAGCAGTTATATTCTGTCTGATGTTCTCCATTGCCGGGACTGTTTCGGCAAGCGAAATGAAAACCGTTGACTCCGGTATCTGCACCGGTGTCGACAATCATTCGGCGGTGGGAATAGGCGAGGTGTTCGGTCCGGATATTGGAACGCTGTATTGCTTTACGCGTTTGGTGGGCCCCTATCTGGAGGGCAGTGACCAGTATGTGGAACACGTCTGGTATTATCAGGATACGGAACGGGCACGGGTTAAACTTCCGGTGAAATCATCCAATTGGGGCACCTACAGCTCAAAAATCATTAAGCCCTCTGAAGTCGGCAACTGGCGGGTTGAGGTTCTGGACCCCCAAGGCGAGACCATCGGCGTATTCCAATTTGTTATCAAGAAGGAATAAACCGAATTCAGACGGGGAGTTCCTTTCGTGAAACGGTCACTGCTCATACTTTTGATGCTGGTGATGATGCTTCAGGGCGTGTTGTCCGCTAAAGAAGTATCCGGCGATCAGCAGCCAAAACAACAGAACTCACCTGCAGCCGTCAGCCTGGCCAACGATATGGGCGATGCCGTGCGGAATGAAGTCAGCCGTGTCGGCGAACAGTTCCATAAGCAGGCCATATCGCTGTTTGAGCGATCTCCCCTTGGATGGGACGAAGATACCCTCGTCTCCCTTTATCACTTTGCGCTGGCATTACCGCTTCGGCTGCCGGAATTCATGTCGCATATCCTGGCGCAGGGTCGTGCACTTGGCTTTGTCGGATCACTTCTGGTTCTGATTTTTCTCGGAGCAGCACTTTATGCACTGATGGGGCAGCGTCGCGTGATGCTGCGGGTGGAAAAAAGCGTTCATCCGCTGAAGCGCTTTATGCCCGACGAAGCGTATCCGTATTTTCTCTCCGCGCTGAAAATCGTGGTGGCCTCCCTCATTCCCCTGCTCCTGCTCGGTGTCTATTCCCTGATCAATGCATTTATTCATTATAAGGCTGTATGGTTTCTCCTTACCGGAAGGCTGCTCTGGGTGTGGACGTTGGGCGCGCTGGTGCTGAACCTGCTTCACGAGATACTGACCAGCGGATTGTATCCGGCGGCGGAACGATACGGAGCGCTTCTGTATCGGCGGGCACGGCTGGTGGTTCTCTACATTCTGGGCGGAACCGCAGTGGTCTGGGGCGCCGAGGCCTTCGCGATTCCGGCGGATATTTCCGCATTTCTGAAATTCGCCATTTCGCTTTCGGTGGTATGCGTCCTGCTGCTTCTTTTTTTCAATAAAAAAGCGATTCTCAGCCTTCTTCCGGAGTTGCCATACCGAAGCTACCAAACTTTCAGAAAGAACCTGGGAAGATATTATTATCCGGTGGTCTACGGCACATTCTTCACCGGTGTGCTGTGGTGTTTCGGCTACAAACGGTTTTCCGAGTTCCTGTGGACCAAGACATGGGCCGTGGTGGGTGTTTATGTCGGATTTATGGCGGTGTATCATCTGGCTCGGGGGAGGTTGACGAAATGGGCCGGCGGAAAGGCAGTCCCCGACAATGAGGAGACCCGGCTCTTTTTTAAAACCCTCCAGAGACTTCTGCTGTATGTGGCGGTGATATGGTGCGCCGTCATCATTTCCGATCTGCTGGGACTCTCCGAGCCGATTGTGCGCCTGTGCTCTTTCCCGATTTTACGGATCGGGCAAAATCCCCTTACCCTGTGGCTTCTAATTAAAGCGCTGATCGTTTTCAGCGTGCTTGTTTACCTTTCGGTTCTGCTGCGCTGCTACCTCAGCTTCAAGGTATATCCGTCCATCGGTGTGGATACGGGTCTTGCTTACGCGCTCAATACGTTTCTCAAGTATCTATTTTTCTTTGTCGCATTTTTAGCCACCATGCGGGCCGTGGGATTGAGCCCCCAGCTGCTGATGGTTTTTGCAGGGGCGGCGGGCATCGGCATCGGCCTGGGGATGCAGAACATCGCCGCAAACCTCATCAGCGGGCTGAGCATCGTTTTCGGCAGGCGGGTCCGGAAAGGCGACTGGATCCAGGTGGGTGACACCATGGGCGTGGTGACGGATATTTTCCTGAATTCGACCAAGGTAATGACCCGGGACAATGTGGAGTATCTGGTCCCGAATTCACAGATTTTGTCAAACATGATCGTCAACTATACGCTGTCTTCCCCGACGATTCGGTTGAGCGTGCCGGTGGGGGTGTCCTATGGAGCGGACCCGCTTCGAGCCCAGGATATTTTCATCGAAGCCGCCAAACAACACCCGGAACTTACCCAGCACCATACGCCGGAAGTCAGATTCGTGGGGTATGGGGACAGTTCAATCAACTTCGAGGTTCTGGTCTGGATCGACATCCGGAAGACAGCCCGGCGAAAGGCAAAGAGTCTGTTGTACTTCACCATCTTTGAAATGCTGAAGAAAGAAGGCATTGAAATTCCTTTTCCGCAGCGCGATATTCACATCCGTTCCGGACTCATCAGCGACCCATCGTAAAATTCCGTTTTCAATTTTAAAATTCTAGACGAATCTGATACATTTGTTGTTGTCGAAATTTTTAATTTTCAAAACGTTGCCTTTTCAACTCTCGAAGGAGCCTGAATATGAAAAAATTTTTCAAATGGTTCGGGATTATCGCCGGCACGCTGGTGGTGCTGGTCGTTCTGATGCTGCTCATTGTACCGAAGTTTGTGAATGTTCAGAAGTTCAAACCTACCATTGAAAAAACCGTCCAGGAGGCCACCGGTCGGTCGTTTGTCCTGGGGGGGGATCTTAAACTGAGCCTGTTCCCCTGGGCTGGTATTACCCTGAAAGATGTCTCCATGGGAAATCCGGAAGGATTCGGGGAGAAAAATTTTGTTACCTTCTCGGAGTTTGAAGTCCGAATGAAGCTGCTCCCGCTGCTTTCAAAGGATATCCAGGTGAAACATGTTGTCCTGAAAGGACTTCGGCTGGTTCTGGAGCGAAAAAAGGACGGCAGCACGAACTGGGAATTCCCAAAATCGGAAGAGGGGGCCAAAGCCCCGGCTATCCACCCCCCCGGGACTCAAGAACCAAAAACTGCAGAAACTTCGGCCGCTCTTCCGATCAAAGCCCTGTCGGTCGGGGAAATTTCGGTGACGGACGGTACTGTCATCTACATCGATCGGCAGGCCGATGTCCGGAAGGAGCTTTCCGATGTCAATATACGGCTTTCGGATATTTCGCTTGATACACCCATCCAGATGAGTCTGTCCGGAAAGCTCGATCAAAAACCGCTTTCGCTTTCGGGTACCGTGGGTCCCCTGGGGAAAAATCCGGGAGAGGGGACGATGGCGCTGGATCTAACGGCAAAGGCCTTTGACACGCTTGAACTGCACCTGAGTGGAAAGGTGACCGATCCTGCATCCGCTCCGGCCTATCAGATGCACATTGCCGTCAGCCCCTTTTCTCCCAAGAAGCTGATCAAGCAATTGTCGCCGGATACTGTTTTATCGTTTTCCGATCCGTCCGTGTTGGAGAAACTGGGATTTGAGGGCGATGTGGCCGGGGATGCGAAGCAGGTCGCCTTATCGAACGGTAAACTGGTTCTGGACGGCACCACCACCACACTTCAGGCGAAGGTCAAGGATTTTTCAAAACCGGATATTGCCTGGAAGGTTCATACGGATCGAATCGACATCGATCGCTATCTTCCCCCAAGCCAGCCGGCCGAAAAATCCGCTCCGAGTGCCGGCGAGGTCGGACAAACCGGTAAGCCGGCGGGCAAATCGGTGGAAACAGATTATGCTCCCCTCAGAAGCCTGGTGGTGGATGGAAGCCTTGCCATTGACGAACTGAAAGCCGGGGGCGGGACATACCGGGATATTTCAATGAAAGTGACCGGCGCCGGAGGAAAGTTCAGGATCGATCCCCTTTCCATGAAGCTCTATGACGGTAGCCTCACGGTCAAAAGCAGTGTGGATGTCACCGGGAAAAAGCCGAAATCCGCCGTGGATATCAATATGGACGGTGTCCAGATCGAACCGCTGCTGAAGGATTTTATCGATAAGGATTTCATCACCGGCACCACGCTGGCTCAGATTTCGCTGTCCATGACAGGCGATGCCCCCGAACAGATCAAGCAGAGCCTGAACGGCACGGGGACGCTCCAGTTCAAGGACGGTAAAATCAAGAAAATGAACCTGTTGGGGATGATCCAGAATCTTCAGGCGGCCTTTGGATCGGGAACCGCCGTCACCACACAGGAAACGGAATTTTCCGAATTTCAAAGCCGGTTCACCATTACCGACGGTGTCGTGGATACCACCGGCACCACGCTGTCTTCCCCCGTACTGAAGGTGGACGTCAAGGGAAAGGCGGATCTTGTAAAAGAGACCCTGGATTTCCGGGTGAATCCGGCCTACATCAATCCCAAGAATCAGAAGCAATCCGGCTTGAGCATCTCCGGCAACCAGGTGCCGGTGCTGGTGACGGGCACCTTCTCCGATCCAAAATTCCGGCCTGATCTGGAAAGCGCCGCAAAGAAAGTGGTGACCGATAAGCTGAAGGATAAGCTGGGTGAAGTCCTCGGTGGTTCCAAATCCGGGCAATCGAACAGCAAAAACGGAGGCGAATCCGACCAGTCATCTACGGTTGAGGAGTCGGTGAAAGGACTTCTGAAAAGCCTGCCCTTCGGGAAGTAGAGGTCCTTCAAGGAGAAAATATGCCGTTGCCGTCGATTGTGCGGAAGGTTCATGTCAATGTGCCGTTTTGCATGTTGAATGAAAGCTATCTCGATTTTGTGCTTGAAAACCGAATCAATCCTGAAATCGGCCTCGATGCCCGTGCGCTGGACGGTGTGGAGGATTCGGTTTTCGGAAAATGCGCCGGGGCGCTTGCCGAAAACGGCGCCTCGGTGAGCTTTCACGGTCCGTTTGTGGATCTTTCGCCGGGATCGATCGATCCCGAGATCCGCAAAGTTTCCAGGAAACGATTCGAACAGGTGCTTCGCCTCGTGCCGATATTTCGGCCGAAAACCGTTGTCTGCCATACCGGATACGAAGAACTTCGACACGGGTATATGCTGGACCAATGGCTTGAAAACAGCCTGGCTGCGTGGCGGTGGTTTGCGGATGAATTGAACGCCCTGGGAACCCGGTTGGTGATTGAAAACGTTTTTGAGCCGGGACCGGAAAATTTACTGCCCCTCCTGGAGTCTTTGAAAGGCCGGGATGTCGGATTTTGTCTGGACGTCGGGCACCAGTCGGCTTTCAGCCGGTCTTCTCTTCGGAAGTGGCTGGATGTCCTGGGATCTTACCTGCGGCAGCTTCACCTGCACGACAACCGTGGAGACAGCGACAGCCACCTGGCCATGGGAAAAGGCGGCATCGAATTCCATATCCTTTTCGAGTTTCTCCGGCAGCACTCTGGAATTCAACCCCTCATCACTTTGGAGCCCCATGTGGACGATGATCTGGGGCCGAGCCTTTTTTATCTCGAGGAGCACTGGCCGTGGGGGAGGAACTGCAAGTGACTAAAGTGCCTAGAGTGCGCTAAAGTGCCTAAAGTTGAGGTGTTCCATCGGTTATATGATTTCAGTCTACCCTAAGCGGGGTGGGGGGGGACGGTTAATGCTCTCTGCGATAATGACATAAATGAGCGTAAAACTCATGATGCAGCGAATATTGCCATTCGCTCTAAAATCGGCAGAATACAATAACTTTAGGCACTTTAGCGCACTTTAGGCACTTTCCGTTTTGCACTTTAGGCACTTGCCTTATGGGAACCATTCGACAGCGTATGGTCGGGT
>JBECKW010000236.1:0-4096 GCA_040235505.1 Desulfobacterales bacterium | reverse complement strand
CCGGGTCCGCCGCTGGAACCGGACTTGCCCCAGCCTATGGCGTTGTAAAAATTGCCGACGAGTTTAATATTGGAAAAAACCGCCGTCGCGGCATTGTCGGAGGACGTAAGGTCCCAGTTCGCATCTTTTTTGGGTGCCTCGGTGGGTTCGGTGTAGGGGTTTCCGCCGGGTCCGGGATCGTCGTTGTCCATCAGCTGCATGATCACCCCGTTGCGCGCGTTCAACTCGGCTCCCTGCGAGCCGTCCACTTTGAAGGCCACGGCAGCCCCCTTATCCAAGAACAGGGTTTCCCCGGTGTTGAAGACCGTGCCGCCGCTGATATCCACCTTTCCGGCGCCGGTACACATGACACCAAATCGATCCGAGTTGATAACGGAGGATTTGTTGGGAATCGCTGCCAGTTCTTCGTCGGTCAGTCTCAAGTCGAGGTCGGTATTGAGTTTTTTCACGGCCTGGGGCGCACTGTCGCCGTAGGTCAGCGTCCCGCCCTTGAGGGTCGACACGTCATACGCCGTGTTGAAAACGCAGCCCAGGAATGTCTCCGTCGCATCACCGATGGCATAGGTGCCGTACCCGCCGATGTTTCCGTCAACGGCCACATTACAGTTGATGGCGGTGAGTTTGGGCGTCGTACAGCCGTCGGAAGAGAGAACACCCCACCCTTCAGAGGAAATGGAAGAGTTGATGTAGGTGGCCTGGGTGTTGGTGCCCAGCAGGTTGGTGGCGCGGCAATTGCCGAGGGAGCCCCCCACCGGAAAGCCCCCCCGCATCTGGGCCAGGTCTGCACTGGGAACGTAGTCCTCAGGCAGTACGCCGTCCCGGGTGCTCAGGTTTGAATTTTTCACGATAACGCGGCTGCCCCCATCGGCAATCACCGCCGTTCGTACCACACCTTTGTTGTGAATATTGACACCGTCCAGCACCAGTCGTGTATTTTCACCGTTGGCCACAATTGCAGCGCCGTAACCGATGAGATCGCATCGGCCATTGCCAATCAGGGAGATCTCGGCATTTTTTACGGTGTATTGGCCTCCGGCCACGTAAATTCCGTTGAAATCTTCACCGGTGGATTGGATCCGAATACCGTCAAAGTCCGGTCCGGTTCCAATGGGACCGCCCACAGCAGCCAGGACCGACTTTGACGCGACGATGCCGGTCTTATCCAGGTAAAGCGCCTGACGCAGGGGAAAGTTCAGCCCCTGGTAGGGTATCGTGTTGGTTTGGGTGACGGTCAGAACGACATCGCCCTGGTAGGTCCCGGCCACAATTCGGGTATCCACACCTTTGGTGGTGACCAGCTTCTGTCCTGTTTCCACACCGTCCACCGTCAGGGTCAGGCTGGAGCCGTCGGGGGCTTTGAGGACCGCCCCCTCGCCAACGATCAATTTATCCAAGTGCGTGGTTTTAGTAACGACCCAGGTTTCGCCGGGGCCGACTGTCTTGGTCGTGACTTGGGTGGAATCTTGAGAAAATGCGGCCTGGCCGCCGCATCCGGCCATTGCGGCCGCAAACAACATCGCAACCAGCAACGAAATAAAATTTCGAGTCACTTTTTTTTGAATCGTCATCATCTCCTTCAATTACCTTTCTTTAAAGAATCGATTGGAAGTCTTCCACCTCTGACATTCATCTTCAGGGTATAGATATTGTCGTGATAGGTAAAAAAGAGTGTCTTGCGGTCCTTGCCGCAGAATTCCACGTTGGAGCAACCGTCCGGTGTTTCGATTTTCTGGAGCAGTTCGCCGGCGGGTGAGTAAATGAGGATATCCTTGTCATCGGTCAGATAGACATCGTTGTGCTCGTCCATCGCCATTCCGTCCGTACCCGACTCACAGAAAAGCTTCTTGTCAGAGAGAGAGCCATCGGAGTTGATCTTGTAGGAAAAGACCTTTTTGCCGTCTCCCACATAAAGAATCTTTCCATCCGGGGTTCCGATCAGGCCATTGGGATTCGTAACATCCGTTGTCACGAGAGACACATTTTTGCCGTCGGGCGAAATGTAAACAATGCCCAGGTCGCTTGTATCCCCCCCGGCACTCGGGGGGCCACCGGGCGCACCACCCATCCCTTCCGGCATGCCGCCGCTCGCGGGCATTTCACCACTGGGGGGGGCTCCACCCTGCATTCCACTGGGTGGGGCTTCACCCGGCATTCCACCGGGGGGCATCGCGCCCATGGACGTATGGCTGAAATAGATGCCGCCCTTGGGATCGATCCACAGGTCATTGGGTCCGCGAAACTTTTTGCCGTTCATCGAGTCGGCGATAACGGTTACATGGCCTTTGAGGTCGTCCCGGACGATTCGTCCGTTTCCCATCTCACAGATGACGAGATTCCCCTTGGCATCGAACATCATGCCGTTGGCCGTGCCGGTATTCTCCCTGTAGAGGGTAGTCTTGCCATCCTCCCAGTTCCATTTTTGAATTCGGCTTGCAAAGACCTCGGTAAACCATACATTGCCATCGGCATCCGTCGCCGGTCCCTCCGTTGACGTGAAACCCGAGGTCTTTTGAATCGTTGCCCCCGGCGCCACCAGATTGACGCTTGTTTCGGCGCTTAATGATGAAATTGTTGCGATCAGCGTCAAGGTGATCACACCCAAAAAAACTGAAACAAAGGATAGCTTGTTGCTCATAATCTTCTCCCGGTTAAAAGATAGATTGGCAAAAAAAACCGACCGAATTGCGGTTATGCATTTGGCTCTTGAGTGGGGATGCATCTGCTCGCGGCAACGCTGTTTTGCGTTGACACACAGCATAAACTTATTATAATTTATAAATAATAAAAGCAAGTTTTTATTTTTGTAAATTTTATGGATCCGAAGGAGGACATTCAATGGACACCCAAGCGCTGCTGGCAAGAATCGAGGCTCTCGAAAAAGAAGTGAAACGCCAGTCTTACTTTGCGGACATGCAGGAGATTCAGATGCTCCAGGCACGGTATATCTACTACCTCGAAAACGGCAAAATTGCCGAGGTCTGGGATGATTTGTTTGCCCACGACGATCCGGACGTGAGAATGGAGATCATGGACGCCGGCGCCTACATCGGTCCGGAGCACGTCAAGCGGGCGTGGTACACCATGGCTCGCAAGGTGGACAAGGACGGTAATCCGGTGGAGTCAGGCAAGGCGGGCATGTCCGAAATTGCAGCATCCCACGCCATGCTGTTTCTCATGCTCACCATTTCAACCCCCATCGTGGTGGTGGCAAAGGACGGCAAGACCGCCCATGGGCAGTGGCATCTCTTCGGTCCCCACACCAACCGTGTTTTCGATCCCAAGACCATGACCAAGCGGGATACGGCGTTCTGGATCGCCGGGAAATACAACAATGAATATGTGAAGGTCAACGGCGTCTGGAAGTTGAAAAAGCTGAATGCGATTGTATGGATTCGATCTCCATTCGACGAGGGCTGGCTCAGAAATCCCGACTGTCGATGCACGCCGTCTCCCTACTGGCCGCCCGACGAACCTCCCCGCATCACCACTTTCAATCCGGATGAAGCCCCCCATCCGGATAAATGGGGACCGGCGCCGCCGGATCAGATAAATTATGCCGAATAGCTGATGGCGGAAAAAGGGTAATGGAGATGTCGTTTTTTTCTTGCTCTTAATCTTGTTCTAAAACAAAAGACCAAAGACGAGATTAAGAGCAGGATTAAGAGCAAGAAGGGACATGATAATGACGGTATAATGTCACCGCCTAAACATGTTTCATGCCAACCCTACAAGCATTGCCCTGCTTGCTGCCTTTCAGTGTATTGACGTTATTCAATTATGTTGATATGTTACCAGCCCTAAAGCTGAGCTTGGCTTATTGTTGAAAGACATTTATTCAGTTATACGTTTTCCTGTAGTTCTCTGCGTCTTGGCGCCTCTGCGGGATAACCATGTTGCAGTATAGCGAACTGCAAAAACGATATTTCGCGCAGAGTCGCAGAGGCGCAGAGAAAAGCCGATTGAAAGGATCAAATTGAAATCAAAGCCGACAGCAGATCAACCCAAGCGTGTGTTCGAACCGATTCGGAAACAAGAAGACATTGAACGAATTCGATCACTCCTCCGCAACAATCCAAGGGATCTGTTGCTTTTCGAC
>JBECKW010000178.1:0-9093 GCA_040235505.1 Desulfobacterales bacterium | reverse complement strand
GCATTGCCCGATTCAGATGTTTGTAGACCAAGCTTTTCGAGATGCCCATTTTGGTCGAAATTTCTTCGTACGTAAATCCTTCAAGCCGGTGAAGGATAAATACCTGACGGCAGTCTTTTTTCAGTGTTCTGAAAACGCGTTTGAACTTTTCGATGCCCTCCCGGGACATGGCGATTTCTTCCGGGGAGGGCCCTTTGGATTTTTTTTCAATGTCGCTTAAAGGCAAGTGTTTATATGCCGACTTCGTTTTCGATTTGCGAAAACGGTCTTTTATTAGATTGGCGGCAATGGTGCAAAGCAGCGGCAGAGAAGGTTCCAGCCCGTCGAGATTGGCAAATCTAATCAGCCGGATGTAAACCTCCTGGGCCACATCTTCCACATCCTCCTGTGCATGTAGCCGCTTTTTCAAATATTTAACGAGCCCGGTATTGTATTTCTCGTATATGGCGGCTACAGCCGAATTGCGCTCCACCTGGGACATCAACAAGATGCCCTTTTCACCGGTATCCGCCGTTTTGTTGTCCCCGCCCATTGATGCTCCAAAAATATCTTCTCGAAACTATAAAGATGGTCCTTTCCGTTAATCTGACCTCTTTTAATAACGTATAACGAAACTTTTCAAATAATAACTTACGGCAAACAGGGTGATACAGGATCCTGATATTCGTAACCTTCAGATATTTTAAAATATTACTGATGACTAAAAATAAAAAGAATTAAATCTGAGAAAATCCGCATCAAAAAACGGAATTTTTTTTAAGTTTTTAATTATATAACAAATAATACTGGAAAACCCAATAAGCCCGTAAGTCGTTTTCGAAAAGATACGTTATGTCGTGTATTAACCGTTTTCTCAAAAGAGGGTCTTACAGGCAGGGTTTATGCTTTCAAGTTTAAAAATTATAGAGTCGCCCAAACATGTTTCGTATGCAGTTTTCAGTTGTCTACTGACCTTTCTGATTTCATCTGTTTTCAGTACCAACGGTCTTGCCCAAAACGATTCAATCCGGTTTGATATTCCTTCCCAGAATGTCCAATCCGCCCTGGATGCATTCGTTGAGGTGACAAATTTCAGCCTGATCTATAGAAAAGAGAATATCAGTGACGCCATCACGATGACGGTATCGGGACAATATACACCCGGGCAGGCTTTGAGCATCATGCTTCAAGGCACGGGACTGACTTTTGAATTTACCAGCAAGGATACGGTGGCGATCATTAAAAACCAACATAAGCCTGCTGAAAGTGCGGGAGAATCCGAGGCTCCTGCACCGATGACTAAGCAGAAGGAAACGACACCAAAGAATTGGGAATAAAACCTACGAGAGTTTATGCAACGACAAAAAGGTAAAATTTTTTAAGCTTCTTATTATACAACGAATAATTCTGATAAACCAAATAAGCTTGTGAGTTTTTTTCAAAAAAATACGTTTTATGGTTTGATATTGTCAGTAAAATTTCCATATATGAATTCTATATTCCGGAATATTTAGGTTACTCGAAGCCGCTAAAGACAGAATTTATGTTTCTATTTCGTAAAATTTTCAGAGAACCCGGGAGTGTTTCATATATGGTGTCCAGTTGTCTGTTAGCGCTTCTATCCCAGTTTGTTTATAGCGCCAACAGTCTTGCTCAAAACGATCCGATTCGATTTGATATTCCTTCTCAGAATATACAATCCGCTTTGGATGCATTCGTTGAGGCGACAAACTTCAGCCTGATCTACAATAAAGAGGATTTCAGTGATGTGGTTACGGCTACGGTATCGGGACAATATACGCCCGGACAGGCTCTGGGCATCATGCTTCAAGGGACGGGGTTGACTTTTGAATTTACCAGCCGGGATACCGTGGCGGTCATAAAAAGCAAACAACAGACAACTGAAAGAAAGGAAGAATCAAAGGAATCCTTACCGTCACCGGATGGGCAAAATAAAGTAAAGACATCCGAAGGCGCATTCATACTGGACGGTGCGTTCATGCTCGAGGAAATCACGGTCACGGCAGAAAAACGTGAGGCAAACCTTCAGAAACTGGCGAGTTCGGTAGTGGCCCTGCCCGGTGATGATCTGGCCCGCCAGAGCAGGATTACAACTCAGCAAATCATCGAAAGCGTTTCCAATGTTACGTTTCGCAATGGCGGAGGTCAAAACCCCGACGGCAACATTGCGATTCGAGGCATTCAACGCACCCAGGTCTCCGGCGGTGTCGACGATATTCTTCCCTCCACCACCGCGGTCTATGTGGACGGCGTCTACCAGGGCATCGGCGGCCACTACGATATCAACCGGGTGGAAGTATTGCGCGGGCCCCAGGGGACCCTGTACGGTCGTAGCGCCACCGGCGGCGTGATCGCTTTCTACACCAATGATCCGAAGCTGAATGAGTTCAGCGGCAATGTCTCGGCCGAGTACGGCAATTATTCTCTTGTAAATGCAGAGGGCGTCGTCAACGTGCCTGCCGGCGACAAGGTCGCGCTGCGCGCGGCGGCCCATTATTATTCCCGGGACGGCTATTTTGATAAAAAGGGCGGGCGGACCGAGACCAGGGAAGGCAGGCTCAAGATCCTTTTTCAGCCCACAGACCCATTCCAGATCGTGCTGAGCGGATCGACACAGGCGACCCAGGACTGGGGTGGCGGCTGGACGATGACCCTGGCAGGGCCGGATACAATCGACTACCACCAAGCGCATACCGAGCCCTCGAAATATCCATTGAAAACTTACAACCAAATCGGCGTCAATACCAATTATAATTTTGGCAACAGCACCCTGACCTGGATCGGGGGCTACCATGATTACGATTATAACGGATTGGGGCCGGAGTCGATAAGGGAGGGTTCCGGCGCGAGGCAGGACAACTCGTTCCCCACCGACTGGTTTCACACAGAGGAGGTCCGCTTGGCCTCGGACACGGACGGGCCGCTTACCTGGCTCGTGGGCGCCAACTACTTCAAGCATGAGTTTAATAGCCACCTGGGCGGCTATCAGACGTTCGCTCCGGGCGTACCCGATGACAATGGCTTGGCTCCCCGATATGTACAGCATACGAACGGAAATTTTCTCAACTACGGGTTTTTTACGGAAGAAACTTTTAAGCTTCGGGACAATTTCCGTATCACGGCGGGCCTCCGGTATGACTATACGAAATTGACCCTGAGTCAGACGTTTATGGAGAACACGAATTATGCCGCTCCTTTCAGCCACTTTGTTCTGAACCCGCCGATATGGGCAGTCGGCACGCTGAACAACGACATACATAAGTGGCACAATGTTACTTACAAACTGCGCTTCGAGTATGATGTGACGCCGGGCAATCTGCTTTACTTAACGACAGCCACGGGCTTTTTGCCCGGGTATGCAGCGGTTAATCCCCAGGTTGTGGGAGGAGAAGTTACATCCTGGGTCATCAGGGTGCTCGATGAACAGAAGTTAACATCCTATGAATTGGGTGCCAAGAACCAATTCCTGGATGATCGTCTCCGGGTGAATGCTTCCGTATTCTATTACGATCTGGAGGGGTATCCAGAAGCATATAACCTCACCGAAATGTCGGGGCCGAACTTCTTGACGATCATGTCCACACCGATCGAGGTGATCGGCGCAGAGTTGGAGACCGAGTATCTGCTGACAATGAATGACAGAATCTCCTTGAACCTGGGTTATCAGCGCCCAAAAATTACAGGCTGGCCGGACGCCATCACCTGGAGACTGGGGGAAGTTACCCCCGGCCGGGATGCCGCCATGCTGGATATTCAGCCGGGGCATCCCCAATTCGATGGCACCCTGGATTATGACCATATCTTTAGCTTGAGCAATGGATCGACGCTGGTGCCTCGGGTGGAGTTGCATTACACGAGCGCCTACTATCTGTCTCAGATTAACTATTTAATGATAGACCTTGGAGAAAAGCCTTACGATCATCAAGGGCAGGTTGCGCTGTGCAATGCAAACGTCATCTGGACTGCCCCCAATAAGAATTACTCGGTAAACGCCTGGGTGCGAAACGCTTTTGGAGAGGAGTACAAAACCGGTGTGATGCTGGTTCCTTCGGAGCCACTTTCGGACATGGGGGTTTCCGTCGGTGATCCCCGAACTTTTGGGGTGACGTTAAGCGCCAAATTCTGATTCGCAGTAAAAAAACGACCGCTTCTTTCACAGAGCGTTAGCTTTTAAATTTTGGCTCGTTTTATTTCGATCGCCGAAACATCTGTTCTGCGCTCAAAAAAACGGAGAGGGCCTTTAGGTCAAAATAAGCATATTATTCAGGCGGTTACGATGACATTCGGCGTCACCGCCGGCTGAAAGATACTAGAGGGACCCAAAGATACAGCCAAATAATTGGCGAATTACTTTTGCTGCGGAGGACTTGATGCAAGAAAGAAGAAACTACAGCTACTACCTGATCCTCATCATCTGTTCGATGTCCGCCTTCGTCACGCCTTTTATGGGGTCTTCCGTGAATATCGCCTTGCCGGTCATCGGCAAGGATTTGAACGTGGACGCCGTGCTCCTCGCCTGGGTGTCCAATGTCTACAACCTTGCCGCTGCCATGTTTCTGCTGCCGCTTGGCAGGCTGGCCGATCTCAAGGGAAGGGAAATAATCTTCAAGATCGGCATGTCCCTTTTCCCGATTGCCTCCGTGGCTTGCGCATTTGCCTGGAGCGCTTATTCGCTCGTGACCTTCCGGCTTTTCCAGGGGATCGGCGGGGCAATGATTTTCGGGACGGCGAATGCCATCCTCTCCGCGTCTTACCCGAAGGAGGAGCGGGGCAAGGTGCTTGGCATAGGCGTTACGGCCGTATATATCGGCATAGCATCCGGGCCCGTGATCGGTGGCTTTCTGGTGACCGCTCTCGGCTGGCGGAGCTTGTTCGGCGTCGTTGGCGTGCTGTCGTTGGTGACGGCCGTGCTTGCGGTTACGTGCATGAAGAACACCCCTGTGGACAAGAAAGGCACGCTTGACATGCCCGGCTCCGTTGTCTACTGCGTGGCGCTGACCCTGATCATGTTCGGGTTTCCAAGTCTGCCGGCACTGAAGGGCTGGCTGTACCTGGTGGGCGGGACTGCGGGGTTTATCGCCTTCGGCGTTATCGAACTCAAGTCCGCCTCGCCCATTCTTGACATCCGTGTCTTCCGCGGCAACGGTCCCTTCATCTTTTCAAACCTCGCGGAGCTCATCGGCTACGCTGCAACGTTTACCGTGGGCTTTTTGCTCAGCTTTTACCTTCAGGATGTAAAGGGGTTGTCCCCTGAAGATGCAGGCCTCGTCCTGGTGATACAGACCGTGATGATCATCCTGTTTTCCAAGAAGGCCGGCAGCCTGTCCGACAAAATCGAACCCGCAATACTCGCCGCTGTCGGCATGGGGCTGAGCGCAATAGGCATCGGCGCTTTAATTCCCCTGAGTGCGGCTACCCCGATATGGTTCATCGTCGTTTGCATGGGCGTCATCGGACTGGGACTTTCGCTTTTTACCTCGCCGATCACGAACGCGGTCATGAGCTCCGTGGAGAAAAAGGATTTAGGTCTTGCCTCCTCCGCGCTTGCCAGCATGCGGACGCTGGGCATGAATCTGTCCATGGGCATCATCATGATGCTGTTTTCCATCATGATGGGGAGGACCCAGATAACACCGGAGTACTATGGTGCGTTTGTGAAAAGCGCCAGGGCAGGGTTCTTGATTTTTACGCTGCTGTGTCTGGCTGCTATCTTCTTCCTGCTTACCAAAGGCAGAGTGAGAAGAAAAGCGGCGCCTGCATTTGCGGACGCGGAAACTTTTTCATAGGTAACACCTGCAACGGCGGCGACAGTACTGTTTGCAGAGATTATATTCACTTTTTATCCATAGGAATAGGAGGCGGAAAATGAAAAAATGTTTCTTGTTCGTTCTATCAGTCGCCCTGGCGTTTGTTTTTACTGCCGCCACGGCATGGTCGGCGGAAAGCTCCACGGATGAATTCATGCTCCAGGAAATCACCGTGACGGCGGAAAAACGTGCGACAAACCTTCAGAAGCTGCCGAGTTCGGTGGCGGCCCTGTCCGGCAGTGACCTGGCCACCCAGAGCAGGATCACCACCGAGCAGATCCTCCAGAACGTTCCCAATATCACGTTCCGAGACGGCGGGGGACAAAACCCCGACGGCAACATCGCGATCCGGGGGATTCAGCGCACCCAGACGTCAGGAGGTGTCGACGACGTGCTCCCCTCCACCACTGCAGTCTATGTGGACGATATCTACGAGGGAATCGGCGGCCACTATGACGTCAACCGCGTGGAGGTATTGCGGGGGCCCCAGGGGACCCTATACGGGCGCAGCGCCACCGGCGGCGTGATTGCGTTCCACACCAACGATCCGAATCTGGGTGAGTTCAGCGGCGATATTTCCGCCGAATACGGCAATCACTCCCTTGTAAACGTCGAGGGCGCCCTCAACGTTCCTGTCGGCGACAAGGTCGCGATTCGTGCGGCGGCCCACTATTATAGCCGGGACGGCTACTTCGATGCGCAGGGCGGGAAAACGACAACCTATGAAGGCCGCATCAAGGCTCTTTTTCAGCCCACGGACCCGCTTAAGATAGTGCTCCAGGCGGCGATACAGCAAACCCAGGATTGGGGCGGCGGGTATACGATGACTTTGATAGGGCCGGATACAATCGACTACCATTACGCACATAGCACCCCGTCGAAATATCCACTGAAAAAGTACGACCAATTAGGCCTCAATGCCAATTACGATTTTGGCAACAGCACCCTGACCTGGATCGGGGGCTACCATACCTATGATTCCAATGGGTTGGGACCGGAGGTGGTAAGGGAAGGGTCAGGCGCGAGAGCGACGGATTCGTTCCCCACCGACTGGTTTCATTCCGAAGAGGTCCGCTGGGCTTCGAACACGGAAGGAGCGCTTAGCTGGCTTGTGGGCGCCAACTACTTCAAGCACGTGTTTGTAAGTCACATGGGCGATTATCAAACGTTCGCTCCGGGCGTACCCGATGACATCGGTTTCATGGCCCCCCGATATATGCAGGATACGGACGGGGATTTTCTCAACTACGGGTTTTTTACGGAAGAAACCTATAAGCTTCGGGACAATTTCCGCATCACGGCGGGCCTCCGCTATGACTATACAAACTACACACTGAGCCAGACGTTTATGGAGAACGAGAATCATCCTCCCAATGGCGGCTGGTACACTGCGAATCCGCCGATATGGTCAGTCGGAACGCTGAAAGACAGCGAGCATACATGGGACAATATCACCTACAAGCTGCGCTTCGAGTATGACGTGACACCGGACAATATGATTTATTTCACGACAGCCACGGGTTTTTTGCCCGGGTATCAGGCGGTTAATCCAGTTCTTGACAACGGAGTCGTTACATCCTGGATAATCAAGGTGCTCGATGAACAGAAGTTGACCTCCTATGAACTCGGCACCAAGAATCAATTCCTGAATGATCGTCTCCGGGTGAATGGCGACGTATTCTATTACGATCTGGCAGGGTATCCCGAAGGATATGACGTCTCACTTGGTGGGCCGCACCAAATAACTATCATCTCCACACCGATCGAGGTGATCGGCGCAGAATTGCAGGCCGAGTATCTGCCGACAATGAATGACAGGGTTACCTTGACCCTCGGTTATCAGCGTCCAAAAATTACGGGCTGGCCTGACTCTATCACCTGGATCGGTGGTTGGGGGGCTGGTAACGTTGTTACCCCTGGCCGGGATGCCGCTATGCTGGATATTCAGCCGGGGCATCCCCAATTCGAGGGCACCCTGGCGTATGAGCATAACTTTAGCTTGAGCAATGGATCATCGCTGGTGCCTCGGGTGGAGTTGCATTACACGAGCGCCTACTACCTGTCCGAGATAAACTATTTGCAGGTCGATTACGGCGAAAAACCATACGACCATCAAGATGCGGTCACTCTGTGCAATGCAAACGTCGTCTGGACGTCTGCCAGTCAGAAGTACTCGGTAACCGGCTGGGTGCAAAACGCCTTTGACAAGGAATACAAGACCGGTGTGTCGATGGTCGCACCGGGGGAGGATCTTTCGACCGTGGGGGTTTCTGTCGGTGATCCCCGAACCTTTGGCGTGATGGTAAACGCCAAATTCTGATTCGCAGTCAGGGTATAGAAAAAAAGAATTCTTCCAGGATTGAATCGGAATTCGGCCCGACTGCCGGATTGCTCCTATCGGTGAGGGACCTCCCCGTCACTCGGAGCGCCTTGCAGCCGGGCCGAAAGACAAGCAAAATGGGGTAATCGAAAATTGGCATTGGCCATATTTGCTTGAACTTATTTTAATATTAAACTGACACCAATGAGAAAAGAGGAACACGATTTATGGGTAAATACGACAAATATTTTATTGAAAAATCTCTCAAGTTACCAAATCCCGTGGAAAAGGTCCGTCGCTCTGTGGTTCAGCATGCTTTCTCCGTTGACGGTGAAGAGAGTGCCGGTCTGCCGGGTGCGTTCCTGATGGAGTCCCAGATGGTGGTACGTCCCACCGACCCGACCATGCTGCGTTCAAGGCCCCATTGTCACGATTTTGACGAGTATATGGTGTTTGCTTCCACCGACCCCGAGGATATTTCCAATCTCGGCGGAGAGGTCGAAGTGTGGATTGAAAATGAAAGACACGTCATTACAAAGAGCACGGCCGTTTTCATCCCCAAATTCACCATGCACCTTCCCGTAAACATGTTGAAAGTCGACAGACCTTTTATGTGGATAACCACCGCGAACACCACTAAATTCCGTATTTTTCAATACAGCAACGCACCGGAATTCGCCAATGAAAGTGCGCGCAGCGGTCTGGTTGAAATAACGGTGAACGATAAAACCTACCAGACCACCGGGTCTTATCTTGGTTTCCTTCAATGGCAGATGGAAAAAAGCCGAAAAGAGCGTGGCATGTAAGATCGCAGATGAAAAAATCGGCCTTTCTTTTGTTATATGTATAAAAAGAACCCCCGGGGCTGAACGATTTCCGGCGGTTCTTATGGTGAAAGGACTCGTCAGGGGAAGAAGATCTTCCCTCGATCGGGTCCTTCTTTTTTTGTCCTCCACCCCATGCATT
>JBECKW010000137.1:0-14852 GCA_040235505.1 Desulfobacterales bacterium | reverse complement strand
TAAATAGGCTCCGGCCGAAGCCGCCACCACAACAATCACCACCGTCAAAATGAATTTGCGCATAGGGCCCCCTTATCAATTGCCATAATGGATTTTACCTACATCAATTGCCGGATCGTCACAAGGGACGATTACCTTTAGAGCCAATTTTGGAAGGGATCGGCGGCTTTCGTTTTCCGCACTCAACGATGTGTCCCTGGGCCAGCCGAAGAACATGGGTAATCACCTTTGGCATTTCATCGGCGTGATGGGTTACGAAGATCATACTGACGGGTCTTTCCCGGCAGAGCTGATCCAGCAGATACAGAATATGTTTGCGGTGACCCGAATCAAGGCCCTGACATGGTTCATCCAATACCAGAAGGACTGGGTTTTTGACAAGGGCACGGGCGAGCAATACCACCCGCTGCTCTCCGGCGGATAGAGAGGAAAACTGGCGAGACGCCAGCGCTTCGATTTCAAGCGCGCCGAGCCAGCGTCGAGCGACCTCTTCCTGTTCCGGGCTGCAAGTGCGATAGAGTCCCACCGAATCGAAAAAACCCGAACACACCACTTCCATGCCGGTAACATCCCGTTTGTAGAAAAGCTGAAGCTCGGGGGATACGAAGCCGATCCGGCGCTTGATGTCCCAGATGGTCTCCCCGGTTCCCCGAAGCCTGTCAAAAAGCGTGATCCGGTTGGCATACGCCTGGGGGTTATCTCCCAGGATCAGGCTCAGAAGGGTGGTTTTCCCGGCGCCGTTATGCCCCAAAAGCGCCCAATTTTCTCCGGGCCCCATGCGCCAGTTGATGCCGCTTAAAACAGCCGTGCCATGGTACACAACCGAGGTGTTTTCCATTTCAACCAACGTATTGTATCGAACGGCGTCCGGCACCGACGGCAGGGGAAATCGAGACGGGTCGCTCTGGATTTGCGGTGGTTGATGCCGCGAGAGCTTCTTTGGAAATGCTGTTTTCAGTACCTCCTCTTTTGGGCCCTGGGCCACGATCCGTCCGCCTTCCACCCGAAGAAGATGCGTAGTACCCTTCGGGATTTCATCCTCCCGGGAAGTGATCGTCAGAACCTGGAATCGCCCGTCCCCGAAAAGCGTTTCAATCACATTCCGAAACGTTTCCCGGGAATCCGTATCCAGCCCGGAGAAGGGATCGTCCAGGATCAGCATCTTCGGTTCCGCCATCAGGGCCCGGGCCATCAGGACCTTTCGGCCTTCGCCGTTGGAGAGATGAATCAAATTGCGATCCAGAAGATAGGAGATCCCGAGACGGCCCGCAACCTCTGCTATCAGCGCCCGGCAGGTCTCGGGATCCACAGAGGGCGTAACCTGTGCCGATGGAAAACCGCTTGGAATCGCCTCTTCGATGAGAAACTCGGAAACGGTGGGGGCATCTTCGCCCTCAAAGCTCTGCCAGCGCGCCTGATGGTATCCCGCATATCGCCGGAGCAAATCCCGGCTGGCCTTGTTTGAAATCCTGTGGATTTCTCCAGGATTCAGATACGTCCGGCCTTCTCCCGGCGGATCGTCGAAATAATACCGGATCTGCCCCCGAAAAATGGGAATTCTCCGGCAAACGGCATCTGCCAGAATCGACATACCGGAGCCGTTTCCCCCGATGATGGCCCAATGCTGGGAAGAAGCCATCGTCCAGTTCGTCCCCTCAAACTGCAATGAGCCGTCCACCCTGAGAGTGACGTCTTCGAAAGAAACGGAAAGATGCTGGGATGCTGGGAGGATAGGAGGCTGGGAGGCTATAAGGCTGGGACGCTGGGATGCGTCCTGATTCTTTAAATCTTTATCTTCCGGTGTATTTTGAACCATCCGCTAAAAACGTTTCTTTCCATTTTTTGCTTAAAATATGATGACGTTTACATTCCCGCCGCTCATGCGGCCTTAACAGCATCCCAAACTCCAATCATTTATGCCTTTCCGCCTCCTGGCATCCCAGCTTCCCGGCATCCTCATCGGTCGCTACCGGAAAGTTTCTCCAATGCATCGAGAATCACCTCCCGCATCCGGTGCCGGGCCTTTTCGGTCTTGGGTCCTTCATCGGTTCGAATTTGCTTGAAAAACCGCATGCAGACCTGCCGGGTCGCTTCGTTCCACTGTGTGGTGATCCCGGTCTTGGCGGCGCCGTCCGTCTGGGATGCTTCGGCATAATCCCGCCTGCCGTGGGCCCAGTTGATGATGTGACTGTAAAAGATGAGCGCACGGTCCAGAAGTATGTAGAGAAGCTGAATGTTTTCCGAGGGCCCGACCCGAAATTGTCTCCCGCCGAGGGGAATTCCCGCCACCCGGGTTTTTGCGAGTTTTCCGGCCCCGCCCAGGGCCGCCCAGCCGGCCCCCGCCACCCCCCCGATGGTCGTAAAGATGCCGAAGGTAAGTCCGTGGGCCGCTATATCCAGGACGGCTCCCACGGCTGCACCGCTCAGGCCCGCGGCAGTGATGAGCTGCTTTTTCGTAAGCCCCAGAAGCTGCCAGGTCTCCTCGCTGAAAAGATCCGTCTCGAGAATCGATCCGGCCGGTAGGTCGATATTGAAAATATTGTGTTTGAACAGCCGCCGAATCTTTTGATGAGCCTTTTTTTCGAGTTCCGAGACCTCTTCGTTGTAAGTCTTCTGGAGTTTTGTTATCAATGCCCCCTCGTCGACTTTATCGGTGACATTCCGGCGGAGGCGGTGCGTCATGGCCGTTTCGAGCATTTGACAGATGATCTCGGCGCTTTGTTCATTTCGCCTGCGCCAATCCTGCCGGAAAGCATTGATGACGGTCTCGAGCTGCGGTTGCCAATCCTGGTCGATTCCCTTCAGGTTCTCCAGCAGGGCGATACGTTCGGCGTAAGTGGCCCGATGGGCGTTAAAGACCCGGACGGCGTTGAAGTGCTTCCGAAACTCGTTTTTCCAGGCTTCCAGGTAGCGGGTCTCGTCCTCTTTGCAGTTGATGATCGCCATCCGGGGACGGCCCGTCAGGCGAAGTATTTCCATTTCGGCCCGGTCCACGTTTCGAAGCGGGCGGGAGCCGTCCACCACATAAATAATCCCGGCGCCCTCGGCAACGGGTAAAAACAGTTCGCAATCGTCCCGGAATTCCGGATTCCCCAGGTGAGCCTTTCGAAAGGCCGCCGCGATCTCTCCGTCCGGTCCCGCGTATGCGCGCATCCATTCAAGCCCCTGCACCGGATTCTGAAATCCCGGCGTGTCCACGAAGCCGATGATCTCCCGACCGTCGATCACCACCGGAAACCGCCGGCAGACCAGGGTTTCGCCCGGTGTGGGACTGATACGCACGGAGTCATCCTCGGCCAGGGTGGAAACCACCGAGGACTTTCCCTCGTTGGGGTGCCCCACCACGGCAAACGCCACCACCGGTCTATGCGTCATGGGTCGCCAGCCTTTCCACCCCCAGTCTTTCCACCCTTAGATAGGGGTCTCCCAGGGCGTCGATTCCGCGTTTCCAGATCCGCCAGTCTTCATCCCGAACTCGGGTAAAAACGCTTTCTGCTTCCGGCTTTCCAACGAGTCCGACGATGATCCCGACCCGTTCGCCCAACCGCCGCCGCAGCTCTTTCAAAAACGAAAGCGTCTCCCGGATGGGCGGCTGCCAGGCTTCCTGAAGCACCAGCACCCCGCCGGAATTCTTCTCCTCCGGTATTTTTTCCAGTACATCAAGCAACGCCCGGTCTTCTTTAAGTCCCGCACCGAATTTCTTCCGATCCTTCACCCGTATTCCCAAGCTGCCCGCCACCGCATCTTCCAGACCATCGCAGGCATCGAAGATATCTTCCGGCACCAGGGCCGTGAACATCATCCTTTCATCATAGGAGGCCGCCGCCTTCGTTCCGGACATTTCCTTACCTGAATCCGCCGCCTTGACATCCTGGACGGCTGCCGGTGCTCCGGTGGTCTGCATCACCGGTCGGATCATGCTGCGCACCAGGCGCTCGCAATCCCCGTGATCGAACCGAAGCCGGGAGAGCAGGCGCCGCTGAGTGAAAACCCCGCTCAGAAGCAATACCAGCCGGGGTAAAAGGCCGTAAAAGAGTACCGAAAGGCAGAGAAACGGCCACCAGGAAACCAGATCGCGGGTGGCCAGGTGATAGATTCCCTCTTTGAGAATCATCCGGCTGCCCTCGATCTGCACCAGGCTGGGGTGGGAAATCGCACTTGGCAGAAATCCGCGCCAGGGAAGAGAGAGAATTTCGACGATCTTGAACACCACGCCGGAACTGACCTGAAAGGTGGACTGCCAGCCGAAGGCCACATCGGCGCCGGCCAGCTTCACCAGGGTGGCCCCCAGAAGCCCCGCGTTGAAGCAAAAGGCAAATGTCTGCAAAAGGATGAAGACCGGCCAGAAGAAAAGGCTTCCGTAAACCCGCCGCCGGCCCCGGAAAAGCCCCGCCGCCGCCGCAAGGGCTTCGCGCGTTTGGCCGCCCGCGGCTTTCATCGCATGTCCCTTTGCTTTCAACAGCGCGGCGGTCAGCATCCGGCCCGCAAGTTGCGCCAGCACCGAATTTCGAACCGGGGACCGGCTGACAGCCCGGAAGCAGAAGAGCGATGCCAGGAAAAGCAGAAGCAGAATCTGCGTGAATACGGCCGTACCCATAAATACGGAGACGTTCAATGGCCGGGTGCCCGAGTAGGCAAGAAGCGACATGGCCAGTCCGATTCCGGAGAAAAGCCCCAGCATTATGGCGGCCATCAGGCTGATGCGTCCGATCTCGCGATAGATGGCACCGGGTGTGGAGCCGTTTTCGCCCTGACGCCGGATATCGAGCCATCCTTTGATCAGTCGACGCCGGGCGGATAACGAGCCGTCGTCCCGCAGGTGCCCGAGCCGGGAAAGATAGATATCGCGGGCCCCCGGGACCAAAGGGTCCGGACCCTCACCGTTTTCGGTCCCCGTGTCGCGATAAAGAAAATACTCCAGATCGATGAGATCCGGTATCCGCCATCGGGCCTTTTTACTGCTGCGCCCGGTATTATCTGTTGTTTTCGACATTGAATTCTGATCCGCTTGAAAAAAAGCCGGTTCTTTTCAGCCTCAATAGTTATGAGGGGTTTTGCATCCCAGCTGCCCAGCATCCCAGCCGTCCAGCATCCGGTTTTACCGGATTCAGGGCTACAACGCCGGCTGATATTTCCCGGAAGCCGATACAACCCGGTTTCGCCCGAGTCGCTTGGCGTCGTATAGGGCCTGATCGGCAGCCTGAAGAATGTCGTCCAGCTTCCTGTCCTCTTTCCGAAGCGCGGCAACCCCGATACTGGCCTGGAGCTTAAAAGAGATATCTCCCTCCGACATGATGGTTTCGGATATCTTTTCACGGAGCCGCTCGGCCACCTGAAACGCCTTTTTTTCTCCCGTCTCCGGCAGGACTGCCGCAAACTCCTCGCCTCCCAGCCGCCCGAAGATGTCGTTTTCCCTCAGCACGGTTAGACAGTTTTTCGCAAATACTTTTAACGCCATATCCCCCGTATGGTGCCCGTAGGTGTCATTGATTTTCTTGAAGTGATCGATATCGATCATGAGCACCGCCATGGGATGGAAGTGAAATCTGTAAATTTCTGCCGACACGCATAAAAAAGGATGCGTTCCATCAACCAGGTTTCATTTTCCAGCAGCAGTTTTTTCAGATCATCCACGCGATTGACTCCTGAAAAAAACTCGAGGGGCCGATTTCTCTATCCTGCCCTTGCTTTTACATGAATTACGCCATTATTTCAATTTAATACTCGGACTCGATGCCGGGGGGGCCGGGGGCCGGAAGATGGACCCCGGTGAGAGGGAGAGGCGGGAGGCGGAAGGCGCAGCGGCACAACCTTTGAGAAACCGTAAAATCTTCAGATCAAGAAAACATGACGGCCGGCATGTCCGATTCGCACGTTTCGTGGGCGATCTTTCGAAGCTCCGCGATGGCATCCCTTAGATCCAGCAGTTCCGGTTCTGTCGGATCCTTCCGATGATATTTTTCCACGGAACAAATGGATTGGATGTTTTCATACGACAGAATCCTGCGTTTCAGCGCATCCTCGATGGATACGACCCCATCAAGGGCAGTCATCAGATCTGTATAGGTATGATTTTCCGGCAGCCTGCCGTGAAAATCCAGCATCGCCATTACATAGCTTTCCAGTGACATGGAAAGCATGTTGTACCGGATATTGGTCCCGAAGCGGCTTTTTTCGACTCCGGGTCTCACCGCACGCAGATACTGATCGCCGTTTTTCAGCCATCGGCGCCAGTTCAAGTTGCTTGTAGACATAGGTTCTTGTTCCTGTTTTTATAAGAAATATTGTCTGTCTGTTTTCAACAGCCGCATCCGTTGCATTGATGCCCGCATGCGCCGGGATTGAAGCTCTGGGTGAGCAGGTCCCACCACATCCTGAATTCCTTGATCCGGTCGGCCTCCTCCTCTTCCTGGCATTGGGTCAGCCGATGGTGAAACGCTTCGTCGAAATCATGTGCGGAAAAGACCAGGTTCTCTTCACCCAGGACCTTTTCACATTCCACTACGCCCGATGTCCCGTTGAGACGCCTGCGAAGCTGTGTATCGTGAATTCCCCGCTCAATGAAGCTGAGGGCGTTTCCGATGGTCATGAAACCTCCTTTGGTAATTGTTCGGTACACATCTGGAAGTATCCATGAGCAAAAGGAGTGCCATGAAAAGACAACGAGGGTTTCGGCAAGGGGGATAAGAACGGGAAGCCTTTAAAAATGAGGCTTCAGAGAGATTCAACACATCGACAACAAGTTCGGTGTGCGTTTCGGAAACCTACATAAATGAAGTATTGTTTGTAAACATCACAATAATGTAAAGGCTGAGGACGGGGTCTTGCGCGGCTGTAAGGTTCATACTTCCGGCCGGGCTTCCCCGGTCTTGTTCAGGGCCGCTTTGAAGACAATCGGACCCGCCACCTGATTGATGGCGATAACCGCCAGGACAACCGTGGTCAAATAAACGCCGATCTCCGGCGCCTGTCGCCGGGCGATCTGGGCCAGACCAATGGAAACACCTGCCTGGGTCAGATACGCCATCCAGGAGATGCTGTTGTGGGCTGACGCGTTTCCGGGAACCACCATCCCGGCCCACGCCGCCCCGAAAAGACCGGCGGCACGGATCAAAACCAGACAGGCGGCAAACATCCAGCACACGCCCAGGGCGTTAAAATTCAGGGCCGCACCGGCCAGGGTAAAAAACAGAACGTAAATGGGCAGCGCGCTCTTCTCCAGGCTTTCAAGAAATTCACGGCCCGCCTCACTGAATTGCCGCACCGTAAAACCCGCACTGATGCAGATTAAAAGCGGTTCGAGGTGAAGCGCCATGTCGAAACGCGCTTCCATGAAATGGCCCAGCCACAGGGAAATCTTGGTCACCGCCACGCCGAAGATCAGCAGAAGAAGCGAAAGATCGTGACCTGCCCGCCGGATGTACATTGAGATGACCACCCCGAACCCCGCTCCCAATAAAAGGGAGATTATCATTTCAATTCCCAGCACACCGAGGGTGCCGAAGTCCACACCGGCTGCTTCGGACAGAAGAAGCCGGGAGACTGAAAGGGCGATGCTGAAAAGGATGATGATCAGCACATCGATGATGATGGTCACCCCGAGCACCATGTCGGTAAATGGTCCCCGGGCCCGGCATTCGCTGATGATCGCGATGGCCGACGAGGGTGAACGTGCGATGGCGATGGTCCCAAGCAAAACGGCTAACGCTGAAAGCTGCATGACCGAAAGCTGGCGGGTAAAACCGAACCACTTTCCCGAAGCCATAACGAAAAAACAAACCACTGCGAACACCACCGCGATATTTAGAAGCAGGTTGGCGGCGACGAGATGCCCGCGACCCCGGAACCCGCGAATATCGAGGGTCGCCCCGGCGGTCAGGGCAATGAAGCTGAGCGCCAGGTCATTGATGAGGTCCAGGCGGGACACCATTTCCCTTGTAAGAAATCCGGTAACGTAGGGTCCCGCCAGGATCCCTGCAAAAATATATCCGCTTATCAGAGGCAGACGCACCCGGGTGAGCACCTTTGCCAGAAGAAAGGCCGACAGCAGAACCATGCCCAGGGAGAAATTCATCCAGCCGGCCTGCTTCCAGCCCGTGGAAAGATCAACTCCTCTGAGCCAAACGGCCAGGGCGGCCAAAAGCAATATGGAGATCAGGTAACTGAACAAGACCTCTTTTTTATGCACCGGTCGTATCATTCGACGTATCCTTAAACAGCCGCCCGAGAAGGCCGGGGCTGAGCAGGTTCGTTAAAATCACCGCCAGAAGTCCCGTTCCCACCACGTCGTTGAGGAGGGAAAAGGAAAAGCGCTGCTGAAAATCGAACAGGATCGCAAGGGGAAGTCCCCCGGAATCCATTAGACCAAACCCGAGGGTTCGGGGGTACCTGCGAAATTGAGGAATCAGGAGGACCGAGGCCGCGCCGCCCGCCCACTTGCCCACCAGCCGGAAGACGCACAGCCCCGTACCCAGAAGAAGCGCCCATGCAGAATCCAGCCGGAGCCCGACCCCGAGAAACACCAGAAGAATCAGATATACCGGTTTTTCAATGCTCAGGAGAATCTGAAAAATCCGTTCCTTGTCCCTGGAGAAATTGACCAGGCCAAAGCCGAGAATGGCATTTGAAATAAGGGGGGAGAAATCGAGCATGGCGGCTGCCCCGCTGGTCAGCACCGTCATCCCGATCACCATCAGCTTCAGTTCCCCGTCCCCGCAGCGGCGGATCGTCATCAGCAGATAGAGCACGATCAGCCCGCCGCATAGCGCAAGGGCCGCTACCGGTCTGGCGCCCACCTCAAAATTTCCACGGAAGAAAAACGCCAGGCCGAAAATCAGAACCGCCAGCAGACTGTCCATGGTGGACATATAGCTTAGAAGCTGTACAAGTTTCGAGCGGCGGGTGACAAACTCCGGGGCCAGGAGTGCCAGTCCTGTCTGGGCCGTGCAAACCGCAGCCGCCCCGAGGCACAGCACGGCGGAGACGGGAAGATATACTCCGAAAAATGACAACAGGGATAGCAGAAGGATCGCGGCCCCGACGATGACCAGCAAGGTCGCTCCCCCTTCGATCATCCCGGCCGCCAGGTATTCCAGGGGAAATCGCCGCAAACGGGATATTTCGAACTGAAACCCGAACAGCAGCCCGATCCACCCCAGAAGAAGTGCGTTCAGGGGGGCAAGACCCTGGCAAGTGGCATTGTCCAGCAGGTTTAAAAACTGGGGTCCCAGGAGAAGCCCTAGAAACAGAAACTCCGTCCCGGTAAGATAAAAACTGCGTGCAAACAGGGGTAGCCGAATCTTTCGAAACGTGAGATGATAGCCGCTGAAGGCCAAAAAAATCAGAATAAACAGAGCAAAAAAAATCTTCATGGTCGGTTATATTTTATGAAACTTATTCTCATTATGGCGCTCACAGCAGATGGAAAAATCGGGAAGTCCCCCGACCATTTTCCCGACTGGACGGAACCGGCGGACAAAAAACTCTTCATGTCCCTTTCCAGGGAAGCCGGGGTTCTCATCATGGGGTCGAAAACTTTCGACACCCTCCAAAAACCGCTCCCCGGCCGCAAGCATGTCATAGTGACCCGAAATAAAAATCGCCTGTCGGTTGGCGAAAATCTGGTTTTTACCAGTAAAACCCCCCGTGAAATTATCAGCGACCTGGCAGCCGAGGGCTATGAAACCGCCGTTCTGGCCGGGGGCGCTCAAATCAACTGGCTGTTTGGAAAAGAGAACCTGATTGATGAGATCCTCCTGACATACTCACCCAGAATTTTCGGAACCGGTGTCTCACTTTTCGCCGAGTCCCTTCACATGGACCTCGAACTTCTTGAGTATCGCAGGGTCGGCGAAAATACGCTTATGGCAAGATACCGGGTTGTCAAGCATAGTCCGCCCATGGCGGAAGGCACAAAGGCACAAAGGCACAAAGGCACAAAGTGAACGACGTTTTATCATCGTGCACGATTTCTATTCTATTTTCAGGTTTTTCAAAATCGAGAATCTGGGATCAATGGGTTTTTCAGTGCATTCACAGGGCCCCTGGTTTAAATCGGCCCCGCATTTCGGACACAGGCCTTTGCAATCTTCGCGACAAAGGGGCCTGACCGGCAGTGCCAGGAGAAGGTGCTCCTGAATCGCTTCCACAAGGTCGATCTGCCTCCCATGAAACGGTAAAAGATCGATGGCTTCTGCGGTCAGCTCTATCTCGGTATCTTCCCGGGGGACATCCAGCGCCGGGACCTCTTCGCTGTAGGTGGCTTCAAAAGGAATGGAGAGGCTCTGGGAAAACTCCCCAAGGCACCGGCTGCAGAAAAGGCGTACCGATGTTCTGAGTGATCCGCCTGCCTCCACAAATCTGGAAATCCGCCGCACCTGCATCTCGATGTCGATGGGAGAATTAAACCGAACCGATTCCTCGGAGCCGATCGCCTTCAGCCCGGGAAACCGTTCTGCCAGCTCCTTGACCCGCAGTGCCAGCCCTTCATCCGGGATTTGATCCACATTCACCTGAAGCTTTTTCATTCTCACCTCCGGTGATAGGCGATGGGCAAGAGGCGATGGGCTATGGGCACAGCCTATGGTCTTTCACCTATAACCCATCGCCTATTGCCTATCGCCTTTTTTCTATAACCTATAGCCTATTTCCAGATTCCGCCAGCGCTTTTTTCATTTATCTGGCATTTGGTGGCCAAGTTGTGTAATTTGCCTCTGTCGAGCGCGAAGTTTCGGCCGTGGAAACAAACATCTTTTTTTGAAAAGAAACCTTCCATGAAAACCAATTCCAAGGATCCATACCGGCAAGCCCAGGACACTGCCATCGCTCTTTTGGCCAGGCGCCTCCATTCAAGGGCTGAAATTCGGCGCAAACTTGCCGAACGGGGGTTTGAAGCCCGGATTGTGGAAAAGGTGCTCTCCGCATGTGAGCAACTTCGCTACATCGACGATGAAACAACTGCGGACTTCTTTGTGCAGGAACTGCTTCGAAAGCGGGTCGGGCTGCTGCGAATACGGGACGCCATGAAGGAGAAGGGCTTTGCAGGGGAGCTGATAGACCGCATGGTCGATCGTCACCGGGTTCCGGATATCGAAATGGAAATTGCCGGGGCGGCCCTGGAAAAAAAAAGGGCGGCACTGTTTCGGGAAAAAGACCATCGAAAAAGGAGGGAAAAGGCTGCCCGGTTTCTTCGGTCCCGTGGATTCCGGTCATCGACCATCTCCGCACTGCTGGCGAATATCGAAGATATTTTCAGTGAGTAGACATTCAACCTCATCCTCATCCCGATTCATCCGGCGGCGTGTTCTCCATCGGCCCGCCGGTATTCATCGCTTCCCGATCCACAAGATATTCATAGAGCGTCCCTTTGAAAGCGCTTTCCTTGGCATGCTCGATGCCATTTATCAGAAAAGCCCGGGCGGCATCCTCGCCGTCGATTTTCATTCGAAACACCAGGAAACGTTTCAACTTGATGTCCTCACGGTCCTCCAACGGAACCAGTTCCATCAAACGATCAAATGACCGGCGGTCTTCTCCGACCATCTTTTCCGGGAATATGATTTTCTCAATCATGGAGTTGATTACTCCGTAAATCGACAGTTGTGGTGAAATGCATTCCATACAAAGGGGGGCTGCTGCTAATTGAATACCGGCCCTTTCCTGCCGTGTCAAATATTTTATCCCAAATGTCTTCCACAATAGTCCTTGACAAGATATTGTTTCTTTATCTATTGTGCCTTTTTCGGGTTTAATATTTGGAAACACCAGCAGAAAATCGGGTTTTTCACGGATCTGTTTTCCGGGATCTATATAGGTTGGTTTAAGACCTATTTCGTAAATATACTATGGAAAGGAGACTAAAAACGATGTCAAACTTAATCCCACCCCATGGCGGAAAAGGCCTCACCTGCTGCCTGCTTGAAGGCGCCGAGCTCGAGGCTGAAAAGGCAAAAGCCAAAGGCCTTAAAAAAGTATCCATCTCTCCCCGTGCAAAAGGCGACCTGATCATGATGGGCATCGGCGGCTTCAGCCCGCTGACCGGTTTCATGACCAAAGCCGACTGGAAATCCGTTTGTGAAAACTTCCTTCTGGCCGACGGCACCTTCTGGCCGATCCCGGTAACACTGGACGCCTCCAAGGAAGATGCCGACAGCATCAGCGCCGGTGAAGAAATCGCCCTCTACGATCCCGAAGGCGATGAAATCATGGCTACCATGAAGGTCACCGAAAAATACGAGATGACCGAGGCCGACAAACGCTTCGAGTGTGAAAAGGTGTTCATGGGCGAAGGCACGGCAACGGCCGAAGAATTCTGGAAAATTGCCCAGGACGATCATCCCGGTGTCCAGATGGTCATGAACCAGAAAGCTTACAACATGGCCGGCTCTGTAAAAGTTCTGAGCGAAGGCGAGTATCCGGTCAAATACAAAGGCATCTACCAGCGGCCGGCCGAATCCCGGAAAATATTCGAGGAACGCGGCTGGCATGAGGTGGCGGCGCTTCAACTCCGCAACCCGATGCATCGGTCGCACGAATACCTGGCCAAGATCGCCGTGGAAGTCTGCGACGGTGTGTTCATCCACTCTCTGGTCGGAAATCTGAAACCCGGCGACATTCCCGCTGCGGTTCGGGTTAAATGTATCGATATGCTGGTGAAAAAATACTTTGTCGAGGACAAGGTCGTACAGGGCGGTTATCCGCTGGATATGCGCTATGCGGGTCCCCGGGAAGGCCTCCTGCATGCCACCTTCCGCCAGAACTACGGCTGCTCCCGCATGATCATCGGCCGGGACCACGCCGGCGTGGGCGATTTTTACGGCATGTTTGAAGCCCAGACCATTTTCAACAAAATCCCCACCCCTTCCGAACCCGGAAAGGCGCTGCTGTGCACCCCCCTGAAAATCGACTGGACCTTCTATTGCCATAAATGCGACGGCATGGCCTCTCTGCGCACATGCCCCCACGGCAAGGAAGACCGGGTGCTTCTCTCCGGAACCATGCTGAGAAAAGGCCTTTCCGAAGGCACTCCGCTTCCGGATCACTTCGGCCGTGAAGAAGTCCTCGATATTCTTAGAGAATACTACAGCAACCTGACTGAAAAGGTCGAGATTAAAACCCACGCGGCGGCTACCGGCGACACAAAATAATCTCTTTGCCGATCCGCTGTTCTGTTGCATTTTAAAAAGGGGACGCACGTCATGCGTCCCCTTTTTTTTATCCCGACACCCGCTTCCAAACACAATTGTTGATAATCCAACCGGTTTGTTGACATTCTGAACAAAACCGTCTACTTTCCGTTCAAAAATGTAGTTTTTCCGTATAAATTTTTTTAGGATGCTCCCGGAAACCCCTGAATTCGAGTGACACGAAAATAGAAAATGGACGAAATATCATTGCTATACAGCATCAGTCAGGCACTCAACGACCAGCTGGACCTTAAGAAAGCGCTTCACCGTGTTCTGGAACTCATGAGCGAATCCTATGATACTGTCTGGGGGGCCGTCAGCATTCTGAACCCGCTTCGAAACGAGATCAATATTGAGGTGGTGCACGGCCCCTTGAAGAGTCCCTCCAAAGGCGTCACTTATAAACTGGGGGAAGGGATTACCGGAAAGGTGATTGAAACCGGTGCTCCCATCGCCATTCCTAAGGTCAGCGAGGAGCCCCGGTTTCTTAACCGGAGCCGCCTTCGGAGTTCCGTTTCCGGACAGGAGCTGTCGTTCATCTGCGTCCCGATTCAGAAGGGCAAACAGGTCATCGGCGCTTTCGGTGCCCAGCGGCCTTACAACTCCACCCGGGAGCTGTCCCAGGACATCAGGTTCATGTCCGTCATTTCCACCATGATCGCCCGGCATGTCATCCACCTGGATGCCATGCGCCTGGAAAAGGAACGTCTCCGGGAAGAGAACCGAAGACTGCAGGGGGAACTGAAAAACCGATACCGAATCACCGAAATGATCGGTAACAGCAACAAAATGCGGGAAGTCTTCCAGATGATCACCCAGGTGTCCGGCAGCAACGCCACGGTGCTCATTCGGGGTGAAAGCGGTACCGGAAAAGAGCTCGTGGCCAATGCCATTCACTATAACAGCCGCCGTGCCAAACGGCCGTTTGTCAAGGTGAACTGCGCCGCGATCCCGGAAAATCTTATCGAAAGTGAACTGTTCGGACATGAACGGGGCGCCTTTACCGGCGCGGTTCGTCAGAAGCCCGGAAAATTCGAACTGGCCCATCTGGGCACCCTGTTTCTGGATGAAATCGGATCGATCGGGTTGGATGTTCAGGCCAAACTTTTGCGGGCATTGCAGGAACGGGAGTTTGAACGTGTCGGCGGCAATCGGGTTCTCAAAGCCGATGTGCGTTTTGTGGCCGCCACCAATAAAAATCTGGAGGTAGCCGTCGAAAACGGCTCTTTCCGGGGGGACCTCTATTACCGCCTAAACGTTTTTCCGATCTACATGCCTCCTTTACGGGAAAGAAAAACCGACATCCTGCTGCTGTCGGATTATTTTCTGGAGAAATACTCGAAAGAGAACCGGAAGGATATCAAGCGATTTTCAACCCCTGCCATCGATATGCTCATGGACTATCATTGGCCGGGAAACGTGCGGGAACTCGAGAACTGCATCGAACGCGCCGTCCTTCTATGCGATGAGGCTGCGATTCACGGCCACCACCTGCCCCCCACACTTCAAACCGGAAAAGAGTCCAACTCGCTGCCCGAGGCCTCGCTGGAAAGCGCCCTGGACAACCTTGAGAAAGAGATGATTCTCGATGCCCTTAAAAACGCCCATGGCAACATCACCACCGCAGCCGGGATCCTGAAAACCACCGTCCGGAAAATCGGCTACAAA
>JBECKW010000119.1:0-3205 GCA_040235505.1 Desulfobacterales bacterium | reverse complement strand
GCCAGCATCGCCGCAATGACAGCGTATCTGACCGTGTTCTTCCCCCCGAAGTCAGCACCTAAAAAAGCATGACGGACGTTGACCTTGTTCTGGGGCATATTAAGATATTTGCCAATTGAAGTCGCATGTCTTCCGCCCCCCGCTTTCGAAGTGAGCCAGACATTTAACTCATCATATTGCCAGAAGGCGACACTGGTATGCTGTTCCACCCACATATGTTTGATTGCCGGGACACGATATTTTTTTTCAATGACGACGTCAGCCTCATTGAAGCCGCTTTCCAGGTCGCCCGCGGCAGCCTTGTAAACAGGTTTGCAGATATTGCCGGATGTGACATTTTCGTGGAGGGCTGGAGCGGATGGCTCTGCTGATTCCTCCCCGGTCAGGGTGAAGGGCAGTTCTTCATATTCCACTTCGATGAGGTCCAGCGCCTCTTCGGCAATGGATTCATCTCTGGCGGCTACCGTGGCAACAATATCCCCCACAAAGAATAACGTTGGATTGAGGATATCATAAGGCGGGTTGGCCTGAATAATCCCCATTGGCTCCAAGTCTTTATAGGTTACTACTGCCTCTACACCTGCCAATGCCTCGGCTCGGCTGGTGTTCAGGCTTTTGATTCGGGCATGGGCATAGGGGCTGCCGAGTAGTTTGGCATATCTCATATTCGGCAGAACCACATCGTCGCAAAAAATCGCCGTTCCCGTGACTTTCTGGGGCAGCTCTACTCGTTTTTGATCCTTACCTAAAACGTTCCATCGGGCATAAAGCTCCTCGGCGGCTGCGCTCTTTAATAGCTTTAAACTCATTTTTTCACCTTCCTTGCCATGAGTTCCGACGCCCTGGTCACGGCACTAAAGAGCCCGACATAACCCGTACAGCGGCACTGGATACCGGAAAAAGCTTCCTTGATCTCTTGCATACCCGGATGGGGATTCCGGTCCAGCAATGCCTTGGCGGTAAGTATCGATGCGGGAGTACAGAAGCCGCATTGACCGCCTTCCATTTCTACGAATGCCTGTTGGATGGGATGCAGTTCATGCGTTACCGGATCCATGAGGTTTTCGATGGTCTCGATCTTTTTTCCTTCGCACTCCACAGTGAGCACTGAGCACGAAAGGACCGTTTTCCCATCCATCAATACGGTGCACGCTCCGCACTCTGTCCGGTCACACCCTATCTTCGTTCCCGTGAGTCCTAATTTCTCTCTTAATGTCCAGGCGAGTGTATGAGATGGCTGGACATTATCGCCAATGGTGAAAGTGTACTGTTTTTCGTTAACAATGAGGTTCAACTCGTTTATTTCAGTCATTTATCGTCCTCTTGAGGTAGAAATTCTTACCGCCCTGCCATTTTATCCAAATATCCGGCAACAGGTTAAGCAAATCCTGCGCCTAATTTTTAATTCAATAATTACAGACCAATAGAAAGATGTGTTTTTGTTGTTGTCATATTAGACAAATTTTATTATCTTATTAGGCAAATTTTTGTCTTATTTGGTAATCGGACAGGACTTATGGATGACAATCAGTTTTTCAAGCAGGCAACACTCCTGATCTGCAGCAGCCTGGACATCGCCACCGCCCTGCACCGCTGCATGCGTTTCATTGCCGGGCACCTGCCCGTGGACTGGATGACGCTCAACATTTTCGAGCCCGATGCCGGCGGACTGCGCTACATCGCCGCGGCCGATGCCGACCACGGGTACAAAATGGACAAGATCATCAAGCTTCCGGAAGACATCATCCAGATGATGAAAGACGGACGGCGGCTCCAGGACCACATCATCATCAACCGCCCCTATACGTCTCCCTTGGACCGAATTATCGCGACCGAATTCAATCGCACCGAAAGTTCCATGCTCGTCCAGCGGATGCTGATTGAAAAAGAACGACTGGGCGTCATCAACCTGTTCGCGGATGGTTTCGACCGCTACACGCCGGAACATGCCCGCCGACTCGGGCTTCTGCGGGAACCCTTTGCCATCGCCATGGCCAATGCCCTGAAACACGATGAACTGCTGGAACTCAAAGAACTGCTCATTTCCGACAACCGGTATCTGAACAGCGAACTCCTGTCCCAATCGGGGCCTGAAGTCATCGGCGCGGATACGGGCTTGCAAGGGGTTATGCGGCAGGTCAAACAGATCACCCATCTCACCAATACCGTTCTTCTCATGGGAGAAACCGGCACCGGGAAAGAGGTTCTCGCCACCGCCATCCACCGCCTGTCTCCGAGAAGCAATGCCCCCTTTATCAAAGTCAACTGTGGGGCCATCCCGGAAAGTCTGATTGACAGTGAGCTGTTCGGCCACGAAAAAGGCGCCTTTACCGGCGCCATCAAACAAAAGCGCGGTCTTTTCGAACGGGCAAACCGCGGCACTATTTTCCTGGATGAAATCGGAGAACTTCCCCCCTGGGCTCAGGTTCGCCTTCTGCGGGTGCTGCAGACCCAGGAAATCGAACGGGTGGGCGGCTCCCCGTCTATCAAGCTGGATATCCGCGTTATCATCGCGACCCATCGCAACCTGGAAAGCATGGTGGCGGAAGGCAGCTTCCGGGAGGATCTCTGGTTCAGAATCAACAGTTTCCCCATCAAAATCCCCCCCCTGAAGGACCGGAAAGCCGACATCCCGCTTCTGGTCCACTATTTCCTGTCCAAAAAATCCACGGCTTTCGGCATCCACCCCACCCCCGCGGTCACACGGGAGAGCCTCGATCGTCTGTCCCGGTATCCATGGCCGGGAAACGTCCGTGAACTTGAAAATGTTGTGGAGCGGGCCTTGATCCAGCACCGGCACGGTCCGCTCTCCTTCGATGTCAGCATCCCGGTGCCCGAACTTTCGGCATCTGCCCCTTCACCGGTGGGGTCCCGGCAGATCCAGCCCCTTGATCATGTGATTCGTGGTCATATTGAAACCGCGCTGAACGCCTGCAATGGAAAGGTGCACGGGGCCGGCGGTGCGGCCGAATCATTGCAGATAAATCCCAGTACGCTTCGAAATCGGATGAGAAAGTTGGGGATACCCTTCGGGCTAAAAAAGATATGATAACCATGGGTTCGAACAACGCATAATCATTTCTCAAATAAAAAACCCCGTACACTTTCGTGGACGGGGTTTCGAGAAGATTTTTTCGGCGGCGACCTACTCTCCCACACAGTTTCCCGTGCAGTACCATCGGCGCGATAGAGCTTAACTGCCGTG